>JBAZQB010000006.1 GCA_041645435.1 Methanoregula sp. | reverse complement strand
GGGGGGATGAGGGGGGGATGAGGGGGGGATGAGGGGGGGATGAGGGGGGGATTGAAATTTTTTTGCCGGAGATCGATTGAAAAAAAATTTCGTGCGAACCGGATCCGGAATTTTGTGTTAGGGACTTACCAAAAGATGATCCGAATCGGTTCATAATTCCAATTATCAAAATGGTTGAAATGGTGAATCGTAAGGAGGATTCCCCGCCTCAGGGCCTCTCCGAGGCACGGCGGGGCAGGGAAGTTTTATTTTTTGGTCGTTGAAACCGCCGCGGGGGCGTCCCACGGGGGCGGCGGCGTTCATCGCAACATTATGTTAATGCAACACGAATTTTATTCAATAAATTCCTTTATTGAAAATTCTGAAGCTGACAATTTTGTTTCTTTATTCCACAATTCTTTTCTCATCGATAGGACTGTATTAACAAATGTTTGTTCATTGGGTTCATCCAAGAATTCCTTCAGAGAGAGAATCGTTGAATCTCCCGCAAAAATCCATGAGTTAACCCATTCAGTTTGTAATTCTCTTTTTAAATCGCCCATATTTTTAATATCCGGCCGGTTTTTCTTTAAAGGGTCAAGTTCAGCAGGATTAAGGAACGCATACATCAATATAAGTATACATTTATATCGACACTCTTTCAATTCGTTCTCTTTGCTCTCTCTTTCTTTTCTTTTTTCCCAAAGATAAGTAAAATATGTACCGATTATTCCACTAATCCCGAGAAGACCGAATATCGATATAATTATTTCATCATATGACACAAGCAACCCCCGTCACATTCTAGCTTACATCTATCTCTCCGCATAGGATAGTCTAAATGTTTTGCTCAAGGAAAACTCATGAAGTCATGAGAGGGAAAGGGTCCTCAGCTCAACTATGATACTTCTTTCATACACCCTGCAGATAATTAATGATACACCCGCGCACTTCCCGCCGGTCAACCGCTTCCTCAGGTAACACAAGGAGTCTGATTACCATCGCCGAAATCCCCAAAGAAGAATACGTGCTGAAATGCACATCCGCATGCACCGGGTGCAGCGATTCGCTGGCACTGCGGTACGTGCTCAGGGAGTTCTCCCGTTATGTTGGAGGCTCCGGTCACTATGCCGGGAACATCTCCACCCTGTAGTTTGTTCATCGCCCGGGTCGGAAAAGAGTTCAATCAAGGTCCAGCAGATCCCGGATGAGTGCAACGATCGCGAGCCGGTGCTGTTCACTGACAGCACCGATCCGGTGCCGGAATCGTTCACGGTCCAGGGCAACGATCTGGAATGCAAGTACAACACTTTCCACTTCAAGGCCGTTGTGCGGGTCCGGGGAAATGGTGAGGGTATGCGAGAACCGGGCACTGCTTATGCTGCTGGTCAGCGGAACGGCAAGGATGAGCCCGTTCGCACCCCCGACAATAATTGCAGGTCGCATCCCCCGCTGTTCATGCCCTTTTGCATCGGTGAGATCCACGAGCCAGACAGCCCCGTTCTTCATCGATCAGTGCTCCAGTGTTTTTAATGTGGCCCTCTGCCAGATACCCGTCTCCTTTTTCAGGTCTTCGAGATCCCTCCGGGTGGGCTTATAGAGGAACTCTTTTGCTTTTGAGATCCCAAGCGCAATCTGGGCCTCTGAATAGAACGGTTTCAACCGTTTTACCTGCCGTGATGCTTCGAGCGGATCGCATTCCTGCCGGATCGAATAATACCCATAGGTTGCGCCAACTTCGAGGGGTACTGGCTTGAGCCCGAAGATCCTGCCGAGCTCGTCCGCTGCCTCTTTTTCTGCGGTATTCAGCCGGGTGCCGGTTTCCAGGTTCTCGAACTCGTGGGTGTGGGCGTACAGGTCCTGCGTCAGGTCCGGCGAGTAGGGTCCGCGTACATACAGGCTGCAGGAATACCCGAGGTCGATACCCCTGAGTTCAAGCAGGCAGACGAGTTTCTGGGCAATGAGCCGGTCGTCGAACCGTGCGATATCGAATTCGAAGCCCAATTCTTTAAAGAAGGCAATTGCTTTTTTCCGTTTTTCCATAATTCATGCACCGCAGTGGAGGAACCGGCACAGCCAGATCCGTATTCTTTTCCATTCATCCTGTCCTTCAGTCGTGATAATATAGAGTTCGAGTTCTTTTCCTTCCGACGTTATCTTCTCGGAAGTGAGATATCCCATGTCTTTGAGCACATTGAGGTTGGCAAACAGTACACCGTCATTGATGTCGAGTGCTGCCTTGAGCTCGCGGTAGGTTGCCCCATCGGGTCCGAGGGCGGCAAGGCTCGCGAGCAGTTTCAGCCGGACGAGCGAGAAGACTTTCGCGTTGAGCCCTTCGGATTCGTTTAGGATGGAGAGGATATCATTCTGCATACAGTATCACTCCCTTGTTCTTTTCATGATGATTGGTGGCCCGGGTTATTTACTTTGTTATTTACTTAAAGTTTAAAGTAAATGAAAGCAGGGGTTGGGGTACTTTCTGCGTATTGAAAATTTTTTGGCGCAAGAGCGATCGTATTTTTTTTGCAAATCTGATCTTGTTTTTTTTGTAAAAAGGGCTTGGCAAATTTGATTCAAATCGGATCCATGCTTGAATTATTGGGTTGTTTGAGTTTGGGAGTGCTGAGGAGAGTCCCCCGCCTCAGGCCCTCTCCGAGGCACGGCGGGGTGGCGGCATTCATCGTAAATGAGCGCACCCCCACCCAGCTCAACTATGATACTTTTTTCATACACCATGCAGATAATTAAAGATACACCCGCGCACTTCCCGCCGGTCAACCGCTTCCTCAGGTAACACAAGGAGTCTGATTACCATCGCCGAAATCCCCAAAGAAGAATTCGTACTGAAATGTACATCCGCATGCGCCGGGTGCAGCGATTCGCTGGCACTGCGGTACGTGCTCAAGGCAGCCGGCCCCGACACCGTCATGGTCGTGCCTGCCTGCTGCACGAGCATCCTCCAGGGCATCTACCCGAACACTGCATTCAATGTACCGGTCTACAACATCGCTTTTGGTGCCGCAGCGGCCTGTGCATCGGGCATGTCAAATGCGTTTAGGGCAGCAGGAAAGAAGACGAATGTCATCGTGTACGCCGGTGATGGCGGGACGCTTGACATCGGCATCCAGGCGATGTCCGGCGCATTCGAGCGCGGTACGGATTTCCTGTATATCTGCTATGACAACGAGGCATACGGCAACACCGGCATGCAGCGCTCCGGCGGCACCCCGATGGGCGCAAAGACCACCACCACGCCCACCGGCAAGACCGATGCCAAGAAAGACATCGACAGGATCATCGCCGCCCATGACCCGCCCTACCTGGCGACAGCATGCGCAGCCTACCCGCAGGACCTTTTCAGGAAAGTGCAGAAAGCCCTCACGTTCCGGGGCCCTACCTTCATCCACATCCTCGCACCCTGCCCGCCCGGCTGGCGCTACCCCACCGAGAAATCGGTTGAGATGGGAAAACTCGCCGTCAAGACCGGCATGTGGGTGCTCTACGAGCGGGAGTACGGGAAAGTCACGATCGGCCCACAGTCGAAGGTAGCGATGAAAAAACCGTTGCCGCTCGAAGAGTACCTCTCGCCGCAGGGACGGTTCAAGGGCATTGATACCAGGGTCGTCGAGATCCTCAAACAGCGGATTGCAAAGAATTTCCAGCGGCTGGCAGCCGAAGAGGAGGCGTCAGCATGAAGAAGATCGCCACCGGCAACAAGGCAGTGGCTGAAGCCGTAAAGCAGGCCGGACCCACGGTTGTCGCCGCGTACCCCATCACCCCGCAGACCGAGATCGTGGAGCAGATCGCAGAGTTCGTGACCAGCGGCCAGATGCCGGCCAAGTACATCGCGGTCGAGAGCGAGCATTCTGCAATGGCAGCCTGTATTGGTGCGAGCATCACCGGCATTCGCACGTTCACCGCCACCAGCTCGCACGGCCTGCTCTACATGCACGAGATGACCAACTGGGCAGCAGGCGCACGCCTCCCCATCGTGATGGCGAACGTGAACCGCTCGCTGGGACCCGGGTGGAACATCTGGGCAGAGCACACCGATGCCCTGCAGGAACGCGACACCGGCGGGCTCCAGGTCTACGTGAGCACGGTGCAGGAAGCCTACGATGCAACGCTCATGGCATTCCGGATCGCCGAGCACAACAATGTGCTCCTGCCGGTGATGATTAACCTTGACGGATTTTTGCTCTCCCACATCATGCAGCCGGTCGATACCGTTGAGTTAGGGGATTTCATACCAGCGATACACCTCCCCCATGCCATCGATCCCAAACACCCTGCCGGCTACGGCACGCTGACCGGCCCTGACCAGCAGTTCAAATTCCGGTGGGAGATCGAGCGCTCGATGCGGGATTCGGTTAAGGTCATCGAAGAAACCGAGAAGGAGTTTGCCAAGCGCTTTGGCCGGAAATACGGCTTTACCGAAGACTACCGGTGCGATGATGCAGAGGTGATCATCATTGCGCTGGGTACGCTGGGCAAGGAAGCGGAAGTAGCCGTTGACCTGCTCCGGAACGAAGGCATAAAGGCCGGTTCGATGCGCATCCGCTGGCTCCGGCCGTTCCCGAAACTCAACCTGAAAGGAAAAGAAGTGGTGGTTATCGACCGCGATTATTCGTTTGGTTTTGGCGGTATCGTAGCGAATGAGATCAAAGCGAAGACCGGCGCCAGCCTCTACAGCGTGATCGCCGGTATCGGGGGTCAGGAAGTGACCTACGATGATATCGCAGGATTCGTCCGGACCCGTCGTATGGGTGAAGAGTTCTGGTTCGGGGTGAACGCCCATGTTTGAGATCCGCATCCACTCCCGGGGCGGACAAGGCGGCGTAACGGCAGCCCGGCTCCTTGCAATGGCCGCACTCCACGACGGCAAGTACGCGACCGCGTGCCCGTTCTACGGTGCCGAACGCCGGGGCGCACCAATCGTCTCGTTCGTCCGCATCGATGACAAACCCATCAAAGTCTACAGCCAGATCCGGCAGCCGGACATGGTGGTCGTGCTCGATGAGAGCGTGATGGACGTGGTCGATGTGCTGCACGGCCTGAAAAAAGGCGGCCGTGTGTTCCTCAACAGCGCAAATAAAAAAGTTTTTGAAGGATTTGAGTGCCATAACGTTGACGTGACCGGCATTGCACTGCGCGAGAACCTTGTGGTTGCCGGCAGCCCGATCCTCAACACGCCGGTGCTTGGGGCGCTTGCAAAGATGGGGATCATTACCGCAGACTCCGCGAAAAAGGCAATCCGCGAGATGTTTTCCGATGAACGCAATGTCAAAGCTGCCGAAGCGGCATATAAGGAGATGAACGCATGAGTTCTTCACGTGAGCGCCTTGCAATAAGCCGCCCGAAAGAGGGGGCAGCCGGGCAGACGGGAACATGGCGGGTGTTCAAACCCGTGGTTGACCGGGAGAAATGCAATGCCTGCGGGATGTGCGCCATGTACTGCCCGGACGGAGTGATCGATGAGGATCTCAATGTCGATCTCCGGTTCTGCAAGGGCTGCGGTATCTGCGCCAACGAATGCCCGAAGAAGGCGATCGGGATGGTGCGGGAAGAGAAGTAATTTTTTTTGCTCTGGAGAAACGGGCATGAACGGGAGTTCACACCCGAGCCATGAAAATCATGTTTGTGATATTCCCCCGCCTCAGGGCCTCTCTTCAGGCACAGCAGGGCAAGGGGGTGTTGTAATTTTAGTCGTTAAATCGCCGCGAGGGCGCCCCGTCGGGGGCGGCGACGTTCATCATTACCGGGGGTATGGAAGTCTCAACCCCCATCATTATAGTAAAGAGCAATCGATTCATAGGAAATCATTGAGAAAACTCTGACACTTTCGGGAGCTTCCCACCACCACTGGGGCACCCCCCATTGCGATGACAACGTATTACCGGTAACCTTACCCGGACTATCGCACTGCGCCCGTCCCCCAATGGGGGACTGGTGGCGCAAGAGGGGGGGGGCCATATATTACATAAAAATGGTTTTCTACTATGCAATTTTTTTCAGACAACCATACAATTTTTCCTGATTGGTCCGTTCATCATTGCGCTTCAGACCAACCGTGATGCTCCTGAAACATTATTAATCTGCACCAATTGCTCTGAATTCCTCGCTCATCAGCAATGCAGGCTGCACGGATCTTTTGCCCTGATACCGCAGGCATTCAATTCAAAATCTTTTTTTATTAATGGATTCATATGGAAGTTAAGTGAGCGTTTGTGAACAGGAAACATTTCGGCGACCAGCGGGATCTTTTTAAATTCGATCTCGTTCGCCATATCATGAAATCGATGCCCGGGCTTACCGGTTTCACGTTTATACCCCTTCTGACAGAGAATAACGGGAAACAGGATCGGGAATCCGGCACAAAAAAAGATATGGGAAAAGCAGTGAAAACCGGAAAGGCGGGAAGCCAGAACAGCAACCTTCTCCAGCACGTATCGCGGGTTCAGGAGGTTAAAAGCGATCTTGAATATGTCCAGTCCCTCCATTCCTATTTCAAAAACGAGAACATCATCATGGATACCCTGCACCCGCATACGTTTACCCATCAGGAGCGGGAACAATATTTCCAGAACGTTTTTGCAAATTTCCCGAAGAAATCACTGGTTTTTCTTGACCCGGATATCGGGATTGAAGAGAGCAAGCCGGATCAGCGCCATCTTCTCTTTACCGAGGTGAAGATGATATATGACCATCTCGATACCGGCTCTGTCCTGTTGATCTACCAGCATTTTCCACGGAAAGTCCATGAAGATTATACAAAGAAGCGATGCTCGCAACTGTCAGAACTCACCGGTTCTTCACCCCTCACCATTACCGATAACGAGATCATCTTCTTCCTCCTCACAAAAAGTCCCGGTATGGAGGACCATCTCGAGCTGGTGCTGGAGAAGTATGCGAACAGTTATCCGGCGCTCAGTTCCCGCATATTCAGGTGAATAACCTCTTTTTTGTTCCCGGATGAAGACCGGCCTGTCATCGATCGGCACCGTACCTTACTGAATTTTTAGTTCATCCTTGGCTATATACTCGAGATCGAACTTATAGAAATGGGTAAATCCACAATTACGGCACCGGACGGAGAGATGGCGGGTGCCAACGGTAATATCATGCGGACCGGTCATATGGCAGTTCCGGCATTCTGCATCCTGCACAAGCTCCCAGACCGGATACTTCCCGATCGGTGTAAACGATCCTGGCTGTGCTACATCCTGTATCCGTGGGACAAATACACGGGTTGCACCGCAATTGTCACACGCCACCTGCGCTTTATAGGGAACTGCCTTGATAACCTGGTCTGCCATCTGTTTGCAGTGATAACAGTCCGTGAGGTATTTTGTGAAGATGAACCGGTCGCTCATGAGAGATATTGGATGCGTCAGGGTTCATTAATCTGTTGCCGTGCGGATCTTTTAACAGGTGAAAACAAAGGGTCTATCTTTTTGACGAGCGGGGCTGGGAAAAAATTTGCGGCAATTCCAGCGGCTGCTGCCAAACCGACCTCAATTTTTGTAGTAAATTTAATCACAAGGTGAAAACAATGTAATTTCCATGAAGAAATTCATTGGATTGTTCATTCTGGTGATTGTCATTGCGATGATCAGCGGATGTACCCAGCCGGCAAAGACTGCTGAGGTTACGACTCCTGAAGCTACTGTGATACCAACGATTCCTCCCACGGTAGCAACACCAGAACCAACCATGATACCAACTCCAGCACAGACACTGGTACTCACGCCCGTAAAAACAGTCGCGGCCACGCCGAAGATTACTCTTGTGCCCCAGACCACCAGGACGATTGTCTATATGCGGAACAACACGTTTGTTCCCGTGGAACTCACCGTCCTTCCCGGAACCGGCATCACCTGGGTGAATGATGACTCCATCGTCCACTCTATCAAAACGACCGGAATTCACGCGGGCATGTTCAACTCCGGTGACATTATTCCCACAGCCACGTGGGGGTACACTTTTGGCACGGTTGGGGTGTATGATATCATCTCCCCTGATTACCCGGATATGAAAGGGACAATCGTAGTCAAGGAAGGTGCGTCCGTTGTCGGTGCGCCTCCAATGCAGACACCCTCCCCCTGATGAGAGAAGCATTTTCCCTTTTTTTTGTTTTTACTTTTACGAGGTGATATCGGCCCGTGGGGGGCAATTTTTTGTGCGGCAATAAAACCGGTCGTAATTTATTTAGTAAATTTAATTACAAGGCGAAAACAATGTAATTTCCATGAAGAAATTCATTGGATTGTTCATTCTGGTGATTGTCATTGCGATGGTCAGCGGATGTACCCAGCCGGCAAAGACTGCTGATGTTACGACTCCTGAAGCTACTGCGGTACCAACGGTTCCTCCCACGGTAGCAACACCAGAACCAACCATAATGCCCACAACGGTCGCCACCCCCCAGGGTACTACCGTGCCGGCAACAAAGGTGACTACCGTAGTGCCTACGACTGCCGCAACTTTCCAGAATACTACGACTAATGCTACCGTAGTCAAGACACCTTTACCGGTGCAGACAGCATCGACCAAGATCACGACGATCTATATCCGGAATAATTCGTTTGTCCCCCAGGTACTTACCGTACTGCCGGGAACCGGATTGACGTGGATCAATGATGATGTAACCGTCCATGCGATCAAGACAACGGGTGACCACAAAGGTATGTTCAGTTCAGGGGATTTCCCGAATGGTGCCCAGTGGGGCTACACCTTTGGGGTGAATGAGGGCACGTATGAAATTATCGACACCTACTCGAATGCAACCTGTACGATCATTATCAAGAAAGGTGAGTTACTGTCCTCAAGAACTACCGTACGTCCCACCACAACAGCATAACTTCATTCACTTTTTTAATGACGGAATATTTCTCCAGGACATCCTGAGCCTGTTAAAGATGAATAATTGGTTTTGTTGAAACGGGCATGAACCATTATGTTCACTCCCAAACCATGAAAATCGATTTTATGATTCTCCCCCGCCTCAGGGCCTCTCTTTAGGCACGGCGGGGCAATGAGGTTTTGGTATTTTTTAGTCATTGAACCGCCGCGGGGCGCCCTTTGGGGTTGGCGGAGTTTATCGTATCTGGAGGTATGGGGGTCTCAACCCCCATTATAATTCCTGAAGAGGATATTTTTCAAGATTCTGGTGAGAGCACCCGTTCATGTCCGTTTCAACAGAGCCGGATAATGCCAATCCCCTGAAAGCGCCGGGAAAGATAGATACGGGGATAAGAGAAAAAAACAGGATAAAAAAAACTAATATGATGGGGTTAGTAGTCGCCCATGCCCGGAGGCATGCCGCCCATTCCACCCATGCCACCCATACCGCCCGGGGGCATACCCTCGGGTGCGTGGCTCTTGGAGGATGCAATGACATCGTCAATGCGCAGGATCATGATAGCGGCTTCTGCTGCGGAGGATATTGCCTGGGTCTTGACCCGGAGGGGCTCGACAACGCCGGCTGCCTTCATGTCGACTGCCTTGCCTTCGAACACGTTCAGTCCGTGGGTCTTCTTGCCCTTCTCGTGGGCTGCGCGGATCTCGACAAGCATATCGATGGGGTCAAGTCCTGCATTCTCTGCAAGGGTCCTCGGGATGATCTCGAGTGCTGATGCAAATGCTTCGATAGCGAGCTGTGCCCGGCCACCAACAGTTGCGCCGTACTCGCGGAGACGGAGCGAGAGCTCGGTCTCGGGTGCACCGCCACCGGCAACGACCTTCTTGTCCTCGACAACGACACCGACAACGCGGAGTGCGTCGTGGATAGCGCGCTCGAGTTCGTCGACTACGTGCTCGGTACCGCCCTTGATAATGATCGAGACTGCCTTGGGGTTCTTGCACTGCTCGACAAAGGTCATCTCTTCGCCACCGACCTTGCGCTCCTCAACGAGTCCGGCCTTGCCGAGCTCTTCTTTGGAGATTGCATCGATGGACGAAACGAGGGTTGCACCGGTTGCACGGGCAAGTTTCTCCATGTCGCTCTTCTTGACACGGCGGGTTGCAAAGATGCCTGCCTTTGCAAGGTAGTGCTGTGCAATGTCGTCAATGCCCTTCTGGCAGAAGAGGACGTTTGCACCGCTCTTGACGATCTTGTCAACGATATCCTTGACCATGCGCTCTTCCTCATCGAGGAATGCCTGGAGCTGGTCGGGAGAGGTGATATTGATCTCGGCGTCGACTTCGGTCTTCTTGAACTCGACTGCTGCGTTTAAGAGAAGGATCTTTGCATTGGTGACCTTCTTGGGCATCGAGGGGTGGACGCGTTCCTTGTCGATGAGTACGCCTTCAACAATCTCGGAATCCTCGATCGAGCCACCGGTCTTCTTCTCGACCTTGATGTTCTCGATGTCAACGGTGCCGTCGGCATCGGTGACCATGGTCACTGCCTTGACAACGAGGTCACAGAGCTTGTCCTTGCTGGCCTCTGCGCCCTTGCCGGTCATCGCGGTGCCGGCAATGTTTTTCAGGAGCGTCTTGTCGGTGATTTTTATATCGAAGGCGATCTCTTTTAAGAGTTCCTGGGCCTTCGCGGCTGCCTGGCGGTATCCTGCTGCAATGATCGTCGGGTGGACATCCATCTCAAGGAGGTCTTCTGCCTTCTTTAAGAGTTCCCCGGCAATGATGACTGCGGTGGTTGTCCCGTCGCCGACTTCATCGTCCTGGGTCTTTGCAACCTCGACCATCATCTTTGCGGCCGGGTGCTCAATGTCCATTTCCTTTAAGATGGTAACACCGTCATTGGTGATCACTACGTCGCCAATGGTGTCGACGAGCATCTTGTCCATACCTTTTGGACCGAGCGTGGTCCTGACTGCACTTGCCACTGCCTTTGCGGCGGTGATGTTCATACCCTGAGCGTCGCGGCCGCGGGTACGGGTGCTGCCTTCTTTGAGAATAAGAATCTGCTGTCCTCCAAGTTGTTGTGACATAAATTTCACCACTTTTGCACTAGATTTAGCACTAAAATTGGTTTGTGGTTCTATATATAGGTTATGCAAAAAAGTTCAGTCGCCCAGAAGGTCGAGGAGTTCAAAACCATCCTCAATCCGGTGGAGACGCTTCTCACCGATCACGAGCGTTTTTCCGATCTTCTTTTCCTTGTTGTAATCGGTGATGATGCACATCGCGTGCTTCTTTGCAATCTGCGAGAGGTTGCCGATGAGAGCGGCCCGCTTTACCACTTTCTGGGCAGGACCATACCCCGTAAGGATCGTCTGTTTGTCAAACGTGAGGAGAGCCTGGAACGGGGCTCCGTGAAGCGTGTGGAGGCGGACACCGATCAGCTCTAAGAACTCCATCGGGCTCTGCGGATGGGCACCTGTCTGCTCTTTTTCTGCCTCCATCGCCATGGGCGGTTCATGCCGGATGAGATCGATGGACTCGACAACGCCGGTATTGAAGTATTCCTCGATCCGTATGGCCACATCCAGTGTCGTGCCCATTCCCCCCTCGTACTTGCTGATAGTGCGCCGCGAGACGCCAAGCACGGTCCCGAGATCGCCTAACGACATGTTGCGCCGTTCCCGGAGTTCCCGGAGCGCTTCGCCATTGATGTTGACATACAACCCGCCGGGGGATGCGTACACAAGCGGGGGGATCTTCTCGACAAAATAATCATAGAGGGTTGAGGGACTGATGGCATAGATCCCGTACCGCACGTACACAGCCCCGCGTTCCAGCTCCGCGTCCCGTGCGCGTTCGCCGACTATCAGCGGTATGCCCCCCAGCAGGCGCGAGATGAGTTCGATGTCGAACGCCACCTCTTCGCTCACGGAATCGATGTGGGACACCACCTTGATCACGAGCAACGTCCCGTCGTTCCGTGCAATGAGGTCGAAACTCCGTGGTCGGAGGGTGAACCTCTCGGAGACATCAAAGCCTGCTGTTATCATTACGCTGGTAACCAGCTGGAGCTGGCGGTCCTGAGACATGTAGTTACAAATGGATAGAGCGTGCCCATATATTAATATAGACATGCTGATCGGGATCGATGATACGGACTCGCCGCAGGGTATGTGTACCACGTACCTCGGGGCCGTGCTCGCCCGCCGGCTGATCCATGCACACATGCAGGTGAAGCAGGCCCGGCTCGTCCGGCTCAATCCAAACGTCACGTGGAAGACACGGGGAAATGCCGCGATTGCACTTGATGTCGATGGCGATGCAGACCGGGCGTTTGAGATCGCATGCGCGACTGTTGAGGAGCTTTCTGATCTCTCGTGCGAGAATACCAATCCCGGCGTCGTAGTGGCAGACAGCCGGTTCGATCCTGCGTTCTACTACAAAGCAGTGACAGATTTTTGCGATATTACTGAAGCCGTGACTATCCTTGACGCTGCCGGAGCACGATACCGGGGCTGGAAGAACCGGCGCGGCCTGATCGGAGCAACTGCGGCTGTTGCCAGTGAACTTAAGGATCGCACCTCAGAAATTCTCGTATACCGCCAGCAGGAACGCTGGGGAACCCCCCGCGATGTTGACCGGGACAGCCTCTTTGCCGCCGAGTCGGCAACGTTCCCGCACACGTGGGACACGGTTGATGTGGCAAATGATGTCGTAGTCTGCGTGCCCCATACCCCCGACCCGGTGCTGTTTGGCATCCGGGGCGAGAGCCCGGCTTGGGTGATGGCAGCCCGGCAGATGATCATGTCCGAACCGCACGGCATTGAACAATTATATGTTACCAACCAGGGAACGGATGCGCACCTGCTGCCGGGAAAGACCGGTCTGCTTGACGACCTGCTCTCCTACCGGGTACCGGGGGTGGTGACCAGTGTGCCGAAGACAGGAGAGGGCGGGCACGTTTCGTTCATCATGAAAGACGGAGATTTTCCCGTGCGGTGCATGGCTTATGAACCCACGAAGAATTTCCGTCAGATCATCCGGCAGCTGGTGCCGGGCGATGAGGTGATCGCGGTTGGCAGTTTCAAGAAAGGAAGCATTAACTTAGAAAAAATCCGGATCGTCTCGCTGGCCCGGCCCACGATCACCCGTCCGCCGCTCTGCATCGCGTGCAACAAGCGGATGACCAGCGACGGGAAAGGGAAAGGCTGGAAGTGCAAGCGGTGTGATGCCCGGGCAGTGGTGCCGGAGGTTCTGGAAATGTCCCGCACGCTCAAACCGGGATGGTATGAGGTGCCACCAACTGCCCGGAGGCACCTGGCCAAACCGCTGTGCCGGGGCGAGCCGGAATTGTAACAAAACTGGCATTTTTTGATTCCGTCAACACAGGGCAAGCGGATTAGTAAAAAGGACACTGTAGAAACAGGCATGAATCTATAACGTTCACTCCGGAACTTTAAAAAATCGTTTTTGTGATTATCCCCTCCCTTAGGGCCTCTCTTCAGGCACAGCAGGGCAAGGAGGTTTTAGAATATTTAGTCCTCAAACGCCGCTGGGGTGCCCCGTCGGGGGCGGCGACGTTCATCATTACCGGGGGTATGGGGGTCTCAACCCCCATTATCATATCTTGAGAACACGATTTTCATAGGAAATCCTCTATTTCCCGTCATTCGCTTATTCTCTGCGACAGCGGGGAGTGTGACCCCCTCTCTCCCCCTGAAGGGGAGGCAGCCCAAGGGGAGCATCCCCTTGACCCCCTTTTTTCGGAGTTTTTTCCTTAACCTTGTTCAGAGCTATCGCTACACGGGGGATGCCCGAGCGGCGGGGGCGAAAGTACGATGTGCTGTAGCCCCCGAGAGCGACTGTTTATCTCTCTCTAGGATTTCAACAGAGCACCCAATTCCATAACAAAAAAGTGTTTCATAAAAAACCTGTGCACTATCCTAATATAAAATGGAACATACTGTAGAGCAGGAATATCGCTATGATACCAGATGCGATCCGGGTTCTCTTTGTTGATGATGACCCCGACGTGCGGGAGATTGCCAAGATCTTCCTTGAAAGAGCGGGAGGGTTTACGGTCGATACGCTCACGTCTGGCAGGCTGGCACGGGAACGGGTGACCACGGAGCGTTATGACGCCATCATCTCCGATTACCTCATGGCGGATATGGATGGCATCACGTTCCTGAAACAGCTCAGAAGATCGGGAAATGCAACCCCGTTCATCATCTTCACCGGACGGGGACGGGAAGAGGTAGTCATTGAAGCACTCAACGAGGGTGCTGATTGTTATATCCGGAAAGGCGGCGACGTGAAATCGCAGTTTGCCGAGCTGCAAAACCAGATTCGTTCCGCTGTAGCGCGGAGGCGTGCAGAAGACGCATTGCGGGAGAGCGGGGAGCGGTACCGCCAGTTTTTCAAAACAACGCCGGACGGCCTGTTCATGACCGCTCCGGATGGGCAGTGGGTTGATTGTAATGATGCCTTACAGGAAATGTTTGGCTATGCCAGCTGCAACGAAGTGCTGGCGATGCCGGTCCCTTCGTTCTATGCTCACCCGGAAGAACGGTCTGCTCTCCTCACGAGGGTCGAACGGGATGGACAGGTAAAAGATTATTCCCTGCAGTTTAAGAAAAAAGACGGGACCTTCTTAGAGGGTCTCATCACTATCGTGCCCCAGAAAAACCCGGATGGTTCACTTAAGGGGTTTATGGGATCCGTCAGGGATATTTCCGGGAAAAAACGGGTGGATGCCCTGCCAGCGGATCGCGAACAATTCAACCCGGGCCGTGCGGAAAACCTGCACGATTATATTATTGTATACGGACGAGACGGGAAGATCCTCTATGTAAACCCATCCGTGGCTAAGGCACTGGAGTATGATGCAGAAACGATGGTCGGAACACCCCTGCTCCTGTATGTAGCAGAAGAGTCCCGTAAGAGTGTGGCTGCCGGCATGGCGGTACAGCCGGTAATGGGGGAAATTCCCCTCTATGAGATTGACCTTATTGCCCACGGGGGGCTCAAACGATCGGTGATCGTGAAAAGAAAACCGGTCCAGTTCCACAACAACCCCGCTACCCTCCTGTTCCTCATTGACATCACCCGGAGAAAGGCACTCGAAGATCAGCTCACTGCGCGTGCTGCAGAGCTCGTTCAGATCTCAACGGCATTCCAGCAGGCAAATAAAAAGCTCACGCTCCTTTCCACGATCACAAGGCACGATATCAACAACCAGTTAACGGGACTGATCGGATATCTCGGCATACTCAAACCACAGCAGCCCGATCCCACTCTCACCGCGTTCTGTCAGAAGGCAATAACCGCCACAGAGCGAATCGCAGCCATGATCCGGTTCACCAGAGAATACGAAGAGATCGGGATCACGGCGCCGGCATGGCAGGATATACAGACACTGGTCAATACTGCTGCAAAGGAAGCCCCACTCGGACAGGTCATGGTGAAAAACGATCTCCCTGCGGGCAGGGAAGTATTTGCAGATCCGTTGGTTGTCAAGGTCTTTTACAACCTGCTGGACAATGCCGTGCGGTACGGCAGGAAGATAACAACCGTCAGGTTCTCTGTGCAGGAGTCCGGCAATGACCAGCTGATCGTATGCGAGGATGATGGCGACGGGGTTCCTGCTGATGAGAAGGAGCGGATCTTCGACCGGGGATTTGGGAAGAACACCGGGCTTGGCCTGGCACTTTCACGGGAGATTCTCGATATCACCGGGATCACCATCCGCGAGACCGGTGAGCCGGGGAAAGGCGCACGGTTCGAGATGACAATTCCGAAAGGTATGTGGCGGATTACAGAAAATAATATTCCTTAATGGCAGATACTCTCCGGATTCTTTATGTCGATGATGAACCAACCCACCTGGACATCGGCAAAATTTATCTTGAGAGGGCCGTAGCGTTAACCGTCGATACGGTCACTTCTGCCTCTGAGGCACTCACACTCCTGAATACGGAGCGGTACGATGCCATCATCTCCGATTACATGATGCCGGAGATGGATGGGATCGCGTTTCTCAGGCAGCTCAAAGCATCAGGAAACACAACACCGTTCATCATCTTCACCGGCCGGGGGCGCGAAGAGATTGCCATACAGGCGCTCAACAATGGTGCTGATTTTTATATCCAGAAAGGTGGTGAACCGAAATCACAGTACACCGAGCTTTCAAATAAGGTCCGGTATGCCGTATCGCGCAGGCGTGCAGAAGAAACGCTTGCAGAGAGCGAAGAGAGATACCGGGGCATACTCGAACGTTCTTCTGACGTGATACTGATCCTCGATAAAGAGGTGAGCCCTACCTATGTCTCCCCCTCAGCACGGTCGATCATCGGGTATGATCCGGAAGAACTGGTGGGCAAACCAAAGGAATTTGCTGTGGCAACGATCTTTTCACAGAGCAGCCAGGCATTCATGGATGGCATCCACGCGAATATGAAAGGTGAATCAATCGATATTTCTGAGACACAGATCCGGAAAAAAAACGGGGGCGTGATTTACGTCAATGTGCATTCGGTACCGATTATGCACGAGGGTGCATTTGCCGGTGCACAGGTCTCAATGCGGGACATTACCGAACGCGTGCGGGCGGAACAGGCATTCGGGGAGAGCGAGAGGAAGTATCGCAATCTGGTTGAAACCATAACTGACTGGGTCTGGGAGATCGACCTTGAAGGAACACATACCTACAGCAATCCTGCGGTCCTTAACCTGTTAGGATACCAGGTCAGCGAGATCGTGGGCAGCAGCATCTTTCCCCATATCCATCCTGACGATGAGATCCGGATCGGGGAAATGATCGCCAGTTGTATTGAGGATAAAGATAGCACACCGTATACTACGACCATACGGTGGCTGAAAAAAGACGGTTCTGTCCGGTTATTCGAAAGTGCCATCACTCCCATTGTAGGTGCCGGGGGTGAAATCACCGGGTTCAGGGGCATTGACCGCGACGTCACCGAGCGCAAACGGTCTGAAGATGCAATGCTCCAGATGAATAAGAAACTCACGATGCTCAATGGTATCACCCGGCATGATATCCTGAACAAGCTGATGGCACTGCGGACTTACCTTGAACTCTCAAAAGAGGCAGGAGACAATCCGGATTTCCTGGAATATGTCCGGAAGGAAGAAGAGATCGTCGAGGCGATTGAGGGGCAGATCGAGTTTACCAGCACCTACCAGGACATCGGGGCACAGGCACCGAAATGGCAGAGCCTTTTAGAAGTGATCCACTCCGCATCAGGGGAGCTGAAACCCCGGAATGTGAAAATTAACAACTCCGTGGCCGGCCGGGAGATCTTTGCCGATCCCCTCATCACGAAGGTGTTCTACAACATTATGGAAAATTCCCTCCGCCACGGGGAGAGCGTAACGGAAATGGAGTATGCAGTGCAGGAGAAGGAGGACAATCTCATCATTATCTATCGCGATAATGGCAAAGGTATTCCCGCAGAGGATAAGAAGAATATCTTTGAAAAAGGGTTCGGAAGACATACGGGTCTTGGCCTGTTCCTGTCAAAGGAGATCCTCTCGATCACCGGCATAACGATCCTCGAGAACGGAGAGCCGGGCAAAGGGGCACGGTTCGAGATGGCGGTGCCAAAAGGAATGTGGCGGCTTACCAGCGGGAGATAAATTCCCTTTTTTAAGAGGGGGGATATCTTCCGTCTTACGGTTACAACACCAAAGCGGGAGACTACGGGCAGAAGGTCAGGAGATGGTGATGATACACCTCTCTTTTTCCTTTGCCCCGGTTTTTATAAGAAGAAGATAGTGGAGGTCTATCTTTTGTTTTGGGAAGTCCTGGCCAGCTGCACCCGCTCAAGCGCAAGAGCCATCTGGTTGGCAAACGCCGTGAGGATACGCTCCTGCTCATGAGTAATGATGCCATCGGGTTCAGCGGGTTTTACTCCCAGGATCCCAAGCACGCCCGCCGAACTCTGCAGCGGAATGTACCGGAGCCGGGACCCATGGAGGGTATCGGTATCATAACCGGCAACGGCACCATGCTGGAAAGCCCAGGTCGCTACGGCAATGTCATCTGCATTCAGGACAAGCCCGTGACCCAGCGGGTGAGCGGTGAGAGAGTCCCTGTCCGGGAGAAGGACCACGCTTTCCCACTGGAAAATTTCCCGGATATGCCGGGTTACCGCCACGATGATGGAATCTGCATCCGCAGCAACCGTGAGGTCCTGCGAAAGCGCGTACAGCGTCCCGGTCTCCTTCTCCCGCTCCTGGGCGGCAAAGGCATGCTCGCGTACCCGGGTGACCAGCAGGCTGACCAGGGCACCGACAATAATCATGCCCGCAAATGTGATGACGTATTCGGTATCGGTCACCCGGAACGTGAGGTACGGGGGGATAAAGAAGAAATCAAAGGCAAGAACCCCGATGATGGCAGTAAAGATGGCCGGCCGCAGTCCTCTCCTGAATGCAATGACAACCACCGCGAGGAGGTAGAGCATGGCAAGATTCGTCGGTGATATGAACGATTTGACCAGCCAGCCGATGATGGTAATGATCGTGATAAGGGCAAAACTCGCGAGGTAATCCTTCGGGGGAGTTACGGGCAGCAGGAGTTCCAGGTCGACCATTTTCTGCGGGATATGCTCATTGCTGCTGATCACGTAGACATCGATATTGCCGCTGTAGTGGATGAGCTGGTCGACAACGGACCCGAAAACGTATTCCTGCCATCGCGGGCGGAGTGTTTTTCCGATGACGATGCGGGTGATATTGTGCCGGCGTGCATAATCGATCACGGTCGACGCGATATTGAGCCCGAACAGGGTGACGCTGGTGGCTCCCAGTTTCTCGGCAAGCTGCAGGGTCCGCGTCAGTTGTTCCTTGGCTTCTTTTGAAAGGCGGTGGTGCGCCGGGGTCTCAACGTAGATGGCAGTCCACTGGGCTCCCATGCGGTCAGCCTGCCGCCGGGCGGTCCGTATCAGCCGCTCGGATAACGGACTGGGGCCGACAGAAACAAGGATATGTTCTCCCGCAGCCCACGGGCCCGGGATCGCCCGGGTCTGCATATAGGCGAGCATCTGTTCATCAACCCGCTCTGCGGCACGGCGGAGAATAAGTTCACGCAGCGCGTAGAGATTTCCCTCGTTGAAGAACTGCTCGATCGCCCGTGCTGCCATATCGGGAACATAGACTTTCCCGTCCCGCAACCGCTGGAGAAGTTCCGGCGGTGCGAGATCGACGACCTCGATCTCTGCTGCTTCATCGATCACCCGGTCGGGAATCGTCTCACGCACGAGCACCCCGGTGATCTGGGCAACAACATCATTCAGGCTCTCTATATGCTGGACATTTAACGTGGTATAGACATCGATGCCGGCATCGAGCAATTCCTCGACATCCTGGTAGCGTTTGGCGTGCCGGGACCCGGGAACATTGGTATGGGCGAGTTCATCGACAAGAACGAGCGATGGCCGGCAACGAAGCGTTGCATCGAGGTCGAACTCCGGAAGCGTGACCCCCCGGTACTCCATCTGCTTCCGGGGAATGAGGGTGAGCCCTTCGAGCAGCGCTTCGGTCTCGGGCCTGCCGTGGGTTTCAACATACCCGGCTTTGACATCAACTCCTTCGGTGTGCCGGAGGTGTGCTGCCTTGAGCATCTCGTAGGTTTTCCCGACGCCTGCAATATAGCCAAGGAAAATTTTCAGTTTGCCCCGGTGCTTCCGCCGCTCCTCACCCTGCACGCGGGCAAGGAGAAGATCGGGATCGGGACGACATTCAGGAGAGACGACCATGGAACCTCATCACACCACACCCATCAGTACGAGCACCATATCGATAATCTTTATGCCGATAAACGGGGCAATGATCCCGCCTATACCATAGATGACTATGTTATTCCGCAGGGCAACTTCTGCCGTCATCGGACGATAGGTTACGCCCTGGAGCGCAAGCGGGATGAGGGCAACGATGATCAGTGCATTGAAGATCACGGCAGAGAGGATCGCGTTGTGGAGGCCCAGGAAATTCAGCGCTGCAAGTGCAGGATACGTGCTTATGAATGCTGCCGGGATGATCACGAAATATTTTGCAAGATCGTTTGCGATCGAGAACGTAGTGAGTGCCCCCCGGGTCATGAGGAGTTGTTTCCCAATTTCGACGATCTCGATCAGTTTTGTCGGGTTGCTATCGAGATCGATCATGTTCGCCGCTTCGCGTGCCGGCTGGGTGCCGGTATTCATGGCAACGGCAACATCAGCCTGGGCAAGGGCCGGGGCATCGTTGGTCCCATCTCCCGTCATGGCCACCATCCGTCCTCCGGTCTGGTACTCGCGGATAAGGTTGAGTTTGCTCTCGGGCGTTGCTTCTGCAAGGAAATCATCGACACCGGCTTCTGCCGCAATAGTCGCGGCAGTCAGGCGATTGTCACCCGTTATCATGACCGTTTTGATCCCCATCTTCCGGAGCTGGGCAAAACGCTCCCTGATTCCGCCCTTCACGATATCTTTTAAATGAACGACACCCAGTGCTTTGCCGTTCTTCGTGACAACAAGCGGGGTCCCCCCAGCAAGGGAAATGGTCTCTATTTCTTTCCTGAGGGCATCTGACACGGGATTGCCATTCGTTTCGATATGCCTGAAGATCACATCTGCGGCGCCCTTCCGGATATATACATTGTCGACATCGACACCGCTCATCCGGGTCTGGCTCGAGAACGGGACGAACTGCATCCCGGTACCGGATTCCGTTGCCCCGACGGTCCGGCCGCGAAGCCCGTATTTCTCTTTTGCCAGAACGACGATGCTGCGGCCTTCTGGGGTCTCATCGGCGAGCGATGCGAGCTGTGCGGTTTCCACCAGCACCATGATATCCGTCCCGTCAACCGGGATCAGCTCGACGGCCTGCCGGTTGCCGAGGGTGATCGTGCCGGTCTTGTCGAGCAGGAGGACATCCACGTCACCCGCTGCTTCGATTGCCCTGCCCGAGGTCGTTATCACGTTGCGCCGGATAAGCCGGTCCATACCGGCGATGCCGATGGCGCTGAGCAGGCCGCCGATGGTAGTCGGTGCGAGGCAGACGAGCAGGGCAACAAGGACCGTGATGGTAACCGGGATGCCTTCACCTGCGGACTGTACGCTGTACACCGAGAACGCCCAGAGCGTTGCACAGACTACGAGAAAGACAGCAGTCAGCCCGATAAGGAGGATATTCAGTGCAATCTCGTTCGGGGTCTTCTGCCGCTTTGCTCCTTCCACGAGACTGATCATGTGGTCGAGGAAACCCTCGCCGGCATTGGCGCTCACCCGGATGATGAGCCAGTCCGAAAGCACTGCCGTGCCCCCGGTAACAGCGCTCCGGTCCCCGCCGGATTCCCGTATGACCGGCGCACTTTCTCCCGTGATCGCGCTCTCGTTTACCGAAGCTATCCCTTCAACCACTTCCCCATCGACCGGGATCGTATCCCCGGCTTTTACGTAGAAAAGATCGGTCTTGTGCAGGGTTGCAGAGGAAGCTTCGAGGTAATCGGCGGAACCGGGTTCCCTCCCTTTCACGATCTCGTACCCGAGATAGAGCTTCTTTGCCATCGTGTCCTGCCGCATCTTCCGCAGCGACTCTGCCTGCGCCTTGCCCCGTCCTTCTGCGAGTGCCTCGGCAAAATTTGCAAAGAGGACCGTGAACCAGAGCCATGCGGAGATCGCACCGATGAACCCGGCCGGGGCTTCCCCGTTCCCGGTGAGCGCCTGGAGCCAGAGCAGGGTCGTTAAGGCGCTGCCGGCTTCGACTACGAACATAACCGGGTTCCGGATCATCAGGCGCGGATCGAGCTTCATGACCGCATCGATAACCGCCCGTTGGTAGATTGCCGGCAGGACCGCACCGGAGTTCCGTTTTCCGGAGAGTTCCGGCATAATCAGACACCCCCTCCGAGCATAAGATGTTCGACAATCGGACCCAACGCAAGAGCCGGAAGGAAACTAAGTGCCCCGATGATGACAACAACAAAGACCAGCCAGATGATGAAGAGCGGGCGGTGGTCGGACAGCGTTCCCTCCCCAGCCGGAACGATCTTTTTTACCACCAGCGAGCCGGCAAGAGCAAGCGTGAGAACCGCTACACCGAAGCGGCCGATGAACATGCAGGCAGCAGTCATAAGGTTATAGAACGGGCTGTTGACAGACAGACCGGCAAAAGCACTGCCGTTATTTTGTGCGGTGGAGGTAAAGGCATACAGGATCTCCGAGAAACCGTGGGGGCCCGGGTTGAGGATTGCCGTTTTTCCCGGATCCACAAGAACTGCGACTGCCGTACCGATTAGGATCAGGAAGATCGGGATGAGGATGATGATAATGGCAATGGCCATTTCCCGGGGCTCGATCTTCTTGCCGAGATATTCCGGTGTCCGGCCAACCATCAGCCCGGCAATGAACATCGCTATGATCACAAAGATAAGCATGCCGTACAGGCCGGACCCGATACCCCCGTAGACCACCTCCCCGAACTGCATCATGAGCAGCTGGACAAAACCCCCGAGAGGGGTAAACGAGTCGTGCATTGAATTGACCGCCCCACAGGATGCTGCCGTGGTAACCACGGAGAAGAGGGCGGAGGGCATGATGCCAAACCGCACTTCCTTGCCCTCCATGTTGCCGCCCGGCTGGAGAACGGTCGTGGTCTGGTCGATTCCCATGCCGGTAAATGCGGGATTGCTCCCGAGTTCCGCCCAGATGGCAAGGCCAAGGAGCGGCAGGAAGATAATCGTCATGGCGATCAGGATACTTACACCTTTCCTCCCGGCCCCGACCAACCGGCCGAAGGAATAGCAGAGCGCTGCCGGGATCAGGAGGATTGCAATGATCTCGATGAAGTTGACAAACGGTGTGGGATTCTCGAACGGGTGCGCCGAGTTTGTATTGAAGAACCCGCCCCCGTTCACCCCGAGCTGTTTGATCGCGATCTGGGATGCAGCGGGCCCGAGCGGGAGGGTCTGGGTGGTGACCAGGGCACCGCTCGCATCCGTTACGGGATCGAGAAGTGGCACGGTGATCGGCCCGCCAAGCGTCTGGACGGTGCCCTGCGATACGAGGATGAGCGCGATGATGATGCTGAGCGGCAGAAGGATCATTACGCTCCGTATGAGCAGTACCCAGAAGTTTCCGATCGTGGAGGCAGACCTCCGGGAGAGGCCGTACGCGAGCCCGACGAGGACCGCGAGGCCCGTAGCCGCCGACGTGAAGTTCTGGACGCACAGGCCAATCATCTGGGTGAGGTAGCTGACACCGGTCTCCCCGGCGTAGGCCTGCCAGTTGGTGTTGGAAACGAAACTGACTGCGGTGTTGAGCGAAAGATCCCACGAGGGCGATCCCACTCCCGCAGGATTGAGCGGAAGGACGGGCTGGGCCAGCTGGAGCACAAAGAGGAAGACGATTCCGATGAACGAGAAGACCATCATCGCAATAGCAAAGGTCTTCCAGTCCATCTCGTCATCAGCCTTCACCTGCGACCATGCGAGGAGCCGGTGTTCGAGAGGTCCGGTAACCGGCGAGAGGAGATGGGGTTCCCCTTTGAGGACCTTCACCATGAACCGGCCCAGCGGGACGACCGTCACGATAAAGACACCAATGAAGAGGATCAGAACAATCCAGTCCGGGATCCGCAATCCCGATCCATCCGGTGAAACAGGATCTGCCTGTGACGGGAATGACGGGACGACATGAGTGGTGCTCATGTCATCAAGCGCGAGGTTGAGCTTCAGGACATTGACCCGGGGTTCACCAAAGATCCCGAACTGCCGGGGTTCGATCTGGCTGGTTACGAGCGTTTTTACATCCGTCTCGCCCAGGTTCCGTTCCCGGGCAATGCGATGGACCTGGTAGTATGCAGCGGCAACACTGATGTCCGGGTCCAGCCCGCTTCCCGAAGCGGTGACAAGATCGACCGGGATCGGCAGCGTGTTGGCCGGATCTGCTGCATGAAGGGCTTCGACCCTTGCCTTCACCGCACTTGCGAGTGCCGGGTTCGAGGGGCCGAGATTTGAACCTGATGATAACCCGGCGTTATAGGGCACCGGAGCAGTGGCGGAAGGCCGTCCCCAGAAATATCCCGGCGATGTGAACGGCTGCCCGATGAGTGCTGAACCGGCAACGGTCCCGTCATGAACGATGAGGTTGCCGTTGGCCTGTACAGGAAAGACCACCAGTGCGATCCCGGTGATGAAAAGAGGATAAAAAATCCCGGTGATAAGCGTGAGCAGGAGAAAAATAACGATTGCTGGTTTCAGCTGGTTCCGGATTATCGAGGGGACGGGTTTTAAATCCATAGAAGTACTGCCTCTGATCTCATTGACTCCAATCCGTACTGGAAGAAAGTGCTACTATTCTTGTGTTCATGCTGGCGGTATTTATGCCCATTGACGATTGTGAAGGCGTTGCAAACAGGGAAAAAAGGATTTGAATTCTGGATCACGCCGGAAAAGTCTGCGCTGGTGGAAGAATTATTCCATGCATCGCAGTATAAAAACATGACATCGCGCGGAAAAGAAATCCGGTTTATGATCAGGAATTCATACACACGTATTAAAAGGATTTTGACCGTGCAATTTAGCGGGCTTACAACAGCCCCTTTTTTGACTGGTAGGGTAGACCGATCCAAGGGAAAAAACCTGTTTTTTCTGCGCCCGGTGGAATCGTACAGATCTCTTACCGTAATGAGGCATACAGGAATTCTCATTACCGTTGATACTAAGGCAATTCTTCATTATCTATCATTCAGTTTGATGGAAGGAAGGTTCCTACTAGTACATATAAATATTTGTAAGAAGAACATTTCTGTGTAATACGAAAAAGGAGGGACCATGCACCAGAACACACGCTATCGTCCAGGGGGAACCGGCTCATCGGAAATCCCCCGGATGATGACTGAGCCTGGTACGCTGCGAATGCGTATCATGCCAAAGAATTCCGGACCGAAGGTCGAACTCACCTGCTTACCCCTGGGCGGAAAGATCAAGGCAACGCTGCCGGAAACCCTGCACGTTGATGTTAGTTGATCCCGAACCGGGAGTTGGGTATGGATGATCCCGCAAAAACAGGGGATCCGGGGGAGGCCGGATTAGGAAATTGTGTCCGGACGGCAACCCGCAGTGATCGGGAATCTCTGGAGAATTCCCGTTTAAAAAAAAATTTAATTACATTTCAGAAATCCGACAGGCAGCATATAAAAAAAACTGGCGAAGAAAGGAGGCTTATAACAATGAAACGACAAGTGGCAATTTACGGAAAAGGCGGTATCGGCAAATCGACTACAACCCAGAACACGGTTGCAGCACTGGCAGAAGCGGGAAAGAAAGTCATGGTGGTCGGGTGCGACCCGAAAGCAGACTCAACAAGGCTCCTGCTCCATGGCCTGTGCCAGAAGACGGTGCTTGACACCCTGCGGGATGAAGGCGATGACATCGAACTCGATGCAATCCTCAAGCCCGGGTTCGGCAACACCCGGTGCGTTGAATCGGGAGGACCGGAGCCGGGGGTCGGCTGTGCCGGCCGCGGCATCATCACGTCCATCAACCTGCTCGAATCGCTCGGTGCCTACACAGACGACCTCGACTATGTCTTCTACGATGTGCTCGGCGACGTGGTCTGCGGCGGATTCGCGATGCCAATCCGGGAAGGAAAGGCAGAAGAGATCTACATCGTGGCATCCGGTGAACTGATGGCGCTCTATGCAGCCAACAATATTGCAAAAGGGATCAAGAAATACGCCGATAACGGAAAAGTGAGGCTCGGCGGGATCATCTGCAACAGCAGGAAAGTCGACAACGAACTTCCGCTCCTCAAGGCATTTGCCGAGGAGCTCGGGTCCCAGCTCATCTACTTCGTCCCGCGTGACAACCTCGTCCAGCGGGCCGAGATCCACAAGAAGACCGTCATCGACTTCGACCCGACCTCCGGGCAGGCCAACGAGTACCGGAACCTGGCAAAAGCCATCGATGAGAACAAGCTGTTCGTCATCCCGAAACCCATGAAACAGGAACGCCTGGAAGAGCTCATGATGCAGCACGGGTTCCTCGACGCGATGTGAAGTGCGGAAAAAATTCAAACACGAGAGAAAAAAGGCGGATGTGAAACAGTGTTACTGATACGTGCAATTGTGCGGCCGGAAAAGAAAGACGAAGTGCTTGCTGAACTCTCCTCTGCAGGATTCAATGCAGCGACTATGGTCGATGTCGTGGGCCGGGGAAAGCAGAAAGGGATCAAGATCGGGGGGATGGTCTACGATGAGATCCCAAAGACGCTCATCCTGATGGTTATCCCGGAGGATGCCAAGGATAAGGTCATAAAGATGATCCTGGCCATCGCAAAGACCGGAACCGAAGGCACCTTTGGCGACGGCAAGATCTTTGTGAGCCCGGTCGATGAGGTCTACACTATCTCGAAGGGAACCCGGGGTCTCTAAAGGAGGAGCACGATGAAAGAAATTATGGCGATCGTCCGGATGAAGAAGACCGGCGCCACGAAAAAAGCCCTCATCGCCACCGGCGTTGCCGGGTTTACCGCGGTCAAGGTACTCGGGCGGGGCCGGCTGGTCACCGATCCAAAAGCGATCGAGGAATGCAAAGAAAAACTCCTCTCCATGGGAATGGACGAGTTCAGCGAATCCGGGGATACGGACAAGATCGTCACCAGTTTCCTGGACGGCTCGCGGTCCTTCCCGCGGCGCCTGTTCACGATCCTGGCGCACGATGACGATGTCCCCCGGATCATCGAGGCGATCGCAAACGCGAACAGGACAGAGTACGGGATTGGCGACGGAACAATCTTTGTAATGCCGGTTGCCGACGCGGTCCGCGTGCGCACCGGCGAAGCTGGGGAAGCGGCTATCTGGTAAACCGGGAGGAAAACATGGCAGAAATAGACGGAACCTTAGAGGAGATGCTCGTACCCTACCCGGATTTGGTTAAGAAAAACCGGAAGAAGCATCTCATCGTAAAGAACGAGGCAGCGGCATGCTGTCCGCAGATCGAGGCGAACACGCGGACGATTCCCGGCATCATCTCGCAGCGCGGCTGTGCGTACGCCGGGTGCAAAGGCGTGGTCGTGGGCCCGATCAAGGATATGATCACCATCACCCACGGCCCGGTCGGCTGCGGGTACTACAGCTGGGGAACCCGGCGCAACAAGGCCCGGGCGGATGACACGACCCCGAAAGACAAGATCTACTCCCAGCTCTGCTTCATCACCGACATGCAGGAGCCCGACATCGTCTTTGGCGGGGAGAAGAAACTCGCAAAGATGATCGACGAGGTCGTGGCCGCATTCCACCCCCGGGCGATCAACATCTGCGCCACCTGCCCGGTCGGTCTCATCGGCGATGACATCGGGGCAGTAGCAAAAGCTGCTGAAGAACGCCACGGGATCCAGGTGCTCGCGTACAACTGCGAAGGCTACAAAGGGGTCAGCCAGTCGGCCGGCCACCACATCGCCAACAACAACCTCATGGAAAAAGTCATCGGTACCGGCGCTGAGCGCAAACCCGGCAACCACGTCATCAACCTGCTCGGGGAGTACAACATCGGCGGCGACGGCTGGGAACTGGAACGGATCCTCAAAGAGATCGGCTACACGGTCAACTGCGTCCTGACCGGGGATTCCAGTTACGTAGACATCAAAAACCTGCACCTCGCGGACCTCAACCTCGTGCAGTGCCACCGCTCGATCAACTACATCGCTGAGATGATGGAGACGAAGTACGGAACACCGTGGCTAAAAGTCAACTTCATCGGGATCGACTCCACCAACCAGTCGCTGCGCCAGATGGCACAGTGCTTCGGGGACGAGGAACTCGTGAAGCAGACCGAAGTGGTCATCGAGCGGGAGACCGCACGGATCGCGCCGGTCCTCGAGCAGTACGGTAAGATCCTCAAAGGCAAAACTGCGTTTGCAATCGTCGGCGGCTCGCGGAGCCACCACTACCAGTACCTGCTCCGCGACCTTGGCATGGAGATGATCATCGCCGGCTACGAGTTCGCCCACCGGGACGACTACGAAGGCCGCCAGGTCATCCCCACGATCAAGACCGATGCTGACTCAAAAAATATTCCCGAGCTCCATCTTGTTGCCGATGAAAAAATGTACCGCGAAGCCCATGTCCACCTGAACATGTCCAAAGAGAAATACGATGAACTCAAAAAAGCAGTCCCGCTCAACTACTACGAGGGCATCTACCCGAACATGAAAGACGGGCAGGTGATCATCGACGATGCAAACCACCACGAAGTCGAGGTTTTGATCCGGACGGCAAAACCCGACCTGTTCCTCTCAGGAGTCAGGGACAAGTACATTGTCCACAAGATGGGCGTTGCCTCCAAACAGCTGCACGCCTACGACTACAGCGGACCCTACGCCGGCTACAATGGCGCCCTGAACTTTGCCCGGGACGTGGTCAATGCCCTGACCACCCCGGCCTGGAAACTGATCACTCCCCCCTGGGAGAAAACCGAAGAACCACGGAGTGAAACCCATGCTTGAATGCATACCGGAAGGCCCGGTCGTCCACACGACCGGCAAGATCAACCCGGCAAAAACCTGTCAGCCGCTCGGCGCCATGTATGCCGCGCTCGGTATTCACGGCTGCCTGCCCCACAGCCACGGCTCGCAGGGCTGCTGCGCGTACCACCGCATGCACCTCACCCGGCATTTCCGGGACCCGGTGCTCGCGTCGTCCAGTTCTTTTACCGAAGGCGCCTCGGTCTTTGGCGGCGCTGCCAACTTAAAGACCTCTATCAAGAACGTCTTTGCGATCTACAATCCCGAGATCATGGCAGTCCATACCACCTGCTTAAGCGAGACGATCGGCGACGATCTCCCCAACATCATCAAAACGGCAGAAATTCCGGAAGGAAAAACGGTCATCCACGTCAACACCCCGAGCTACCAGGGCTCCCATATCACCGGGTTCTCCGGCATGTGCAAAGCGATGGTCTCGTATCTCGCCCAGGCTGACGGCACGGGCAAAAAATCGCAGATGAATGTCCTGCCCGGCTTTGTCAATCCCGGCGACATGCGGGAGATCCGCAGGATCGTGGACCTGCTCGGCATCAAGATGATCATGTTCCCGGACACCTCCAACGTGCTCGACACCCCCCTGACCAGCAGGTACCAGATGTACCCGGATGGCGGTGCCACGGTCGCAGAGATCCGGGATTCCGGCAATTCGGAAGTCACGCTTGCGCTCGGCTCGTACGCCTCGCACGATGCCGCCGAAGTGCTGCAGGAGAAATGCGGGGTCACCGGCATTCCGCTCAAGCTGCCCATCGGGATCAAAGCAACCGATGATTTCATCATGGCCGTAAAGGACTGGTTCGGGGTCGAGATCCCCGCGTCCCTCACGCTCGAACGCGGGCAGGTTGTGGATACGCTGATCGACACGCACTTCCACTACCAGGGAAAACGCGTCGCAGTTTTCGGTGACCCCGATCACGTGATCGCGCTCACCGAGTTCCTGCTCGCAATGGGCATGGTCCCGGTGTATGTCCTCACGGGCACACCCGGCAAAGCCTTCGAGACGGAGATTAAGAAGATGCTCGAAGAAGCGGGAATCACCGGCGCCAGAGTCAAAGCAGAAGGCGACCTCTTCGAACTCCAGCAATGGATCAAAGAGGCCCCGGTCGATCTCCTGATCGGCACCTCGTATGGCAAGTACATTGCCCGGGCCGAGGATGTCCCGTTCGTCCGCTTCGGCTTTCCCATCCTGGACCGGGCCGTCCACCCGCTCATGCCGGTGGTCGGCTACCGGGGATGCCTGCGCCTGATCGAGCAGATCAGCAACGCGCTCCTGGAACGCCGGGACCGCGACTGCCTGGATGAAGATTTCGAACTTGTGTTATAACGGGTAATGCCCGGGAGGAAAAACCATGGATACCAGCTCAGTAACGCCCGAAGGTGCGGCCTGCATCAGCGAACGCCAGAACTCCATCATGACGACCGGCAAGAGCAAGAGCAGTATCCACTGCGCTGACGACAGCCTGGCCGGCTCCGTCAGCCAGCGGGCCTGTGTCTTCTGCGGGGCCCGGGTGGTATTGAACCCGGTCACGGATGCAGTCCACCTGGTCCACGGCCCGATCGGGTGTGCCACCTACACGTGGGACATCCGGGGGAGCCTGTCGAGCGGTTCCGAGATGTACCGGAACAGCTTTTCCACCGACATGAAAGAGCGGGACGTGGTCTTTGGCGGCGAGAAGAAGCTTGCCGCATGCATCGACGAGATCGTGGACAAGTACCACCCGCCGGCAATCTTCGTGTACTCGACCTGTGTCTCGGGCATGATCGGCGACGATATCATCGCGGTCTGCAAAGCGGCATCGCACCGCCATGCCACCGATGTGATCCCGGTCGAGTCCAGCGGTTTTCTCTCAGGCAACAAGGTGGTCGGGTACCGGGCGGCAGCCATTGCGCTGATGCAGCTGATCCGGCCCGGCGAAGGAGTTGCAATCGAAAAGACAAAGAAACTCAATTTCCTCGGCGAGTATAACCTCGGCGGCGAGAAATGGGTGGTCGAGCGGTACCTCCGGGAGATCGGCATTGAGATCAATGTCGCGTTCACCGGGGATTCGACCGTTGCCGCTCTCAAGCAGGCGCCGGGTGCCTGCCTGAACCTGGTCCAGTGCACCGGCTCCATGCACTGGGTGGCCATGCACCTCGAGCAGGAGTTCGGCACCCCGTACCTTGACGTGAACTTCTTCGGTGCTGCGAATACGGCCGAGAGCCTGCGGAAGATTGCACAGTTCTACGGGGACCCGGAGATGATCCGACGGACCGAGGCGCTGATCGAACGAGAGCAGGCCCGGATCCAGCCGGTCCTCCGGAACTACCGGAAAAAACTGGCTGGCAAACGGGCGGCAATCTATGTCGGCGGGGCTTTCAAGGCTGTCGCCATCATCCGCCAGCTCAAAGAACTCGGCATGGAGATCGTGCTCACCGGCACCCAGACCGGGAAGAAAGAGGAGTACGACAACCTAAGCACCCTGCTCGACCCGGGCACGATCATCATCGATGACGCGAACCCGGCCGAACTGGAAAAATTCCTGCTCGAAAAGAATGTCGACGTGATGGCCGGCGGCGTCAAGGAACGGGTGCTTGCGTACAAACTGGGCATCGGTTTTGTGGATCACAACCATGACCGGAAAGACGGGCTCGCCGGCTTTGACGGGGCGGTCCGGTTTGCCCGCGAGGTGTATGTCACCACGTGCTCGCCGGTATGGAGCCAGCTGAAAGCAGCAGGCAGGAGGGTATGAGTATGGAAACGGTTGCCACACCGAAAGTAAAACAGGTGAACGAGAACCAGTGCCAGCAGTGCATGCCGCTCGGCGGAGTCGTCGTCTTCAAAGGCATCGAGAACGCGATGGTGCTCGTGCACGGCTCGCAGGGATGCAGCACGTATATGCGCCTGACCAATGTCGAGCATTACAATGAACCGGTGGATATCGCATCCTCCGCCCTCAATGAGAAACAGGCAATCTATGGCGGGGAAGCAAACCTGCACAAGGCGCTCGACAATGTCATCCGCGTGTACGAGCCAAAAGTCATCGGCATCATGACGACCTGCCTTGCCGAGACGATGGGCGAGGATCTCGAACGGATCGTTGCAACCTACCGGGAGAACCGGGGCATCACCACGATCGACATCATCCCGGTGGCGACCCCGAGTTACAGCGGGAGCCAGACGGAAGGGTTCTGGGCCGCGACCCGGCAGCTGGTTGCGTATTACGCAAAACCGGCCGAACGGCACGAGGGGATCAATGTCATCATCCCCCACATCAGCCCGGCCGATATCCGGGAGATCAAACGCATCCTCGAGGTCTTCGGGCTTGAGTATACGATGCTCCCGGATTATTCGCTGACGCTCGACCGCCCCTACGGGGGACGGTACCAGAAGATCCCGCCGGGCGGGACCTCCACCCGGGATATCGCCCGCATGTCCGGCGCGAGAGCCACGATCCAGTTCGGCGTTACCTGCCCCGACAACCTCTCCCCCGGTCTGCTCCTTAAGCAGGAGTTCGGAGTGCCGCTGCACAACCTGCCCCTGCCGTTCGGCCTGCAGAACATGGATCGCCTGGTCGAAACCTTAGAAAAACTCAGCGGCAGATCATTGCCCGAGTGCCTCGAACGCGAACGCGGGTGGCTGCTGGACGGGATGGCGGACTCCCACAAGTTCAACGCAGACGGCCGGCCGATCGTGTACGGCGAGCCCGAGCTCGTGTACGCGTTATCAGGCATCTGCGTGGAGAACGGTGCGACTCCCGTTGTCATCGCGAGCGGGACAAAGAGCCACCAACTCACCGGGCTGCTGGCAACGCTCCTTACGGATGCCGATGAACAGCCGGTGGTACTCGAAGAGACCGACTTCGCCGCCATCGATGATGCGGGAGTCTTACACGGGGCAAATATCGCGATCGGCCATTCCGGCGGGAAGTTCCTGACCGAACGCCGGGGCATGCCGCTCATCCGGGTGGGCTTTCCCATCCACGACCGGACCGGCGGGCAGCGGGTATTGTCGGCCGGGTACACCGGGACCTTAGCGTTCCTCGACCGGTTCACCAATGCACTGCTCGAAACCAAATACGAATCGTACCGCGAACTGCGGAAAGAAGAGATGGGTATTAAGGAAGGTGCCTGAAATGCAAAAACCTGAAAAACATATTTTTGTCTGTTCAAGCTCACGGCCCAACGGCCAGCAGAAAGGCTTCTGCCACGCAAAGGAAGGAGTCGATGTCATGATGAGATTCATGGAAGGAATCGAGGAACGGGGCATCGGGGGCGAGGTCTTCCTCTCCAATACCGGGTGTTTCGGGATATGCGAGAAGGGACCAATCGTTGTCGTGTATCCGGAAAATGTCTGGTACGGCTCGGTCAGCCCTGACGATGTCGAAGAGATCCTTGACAGCCATATCGAAGGAGGCACCGTTGTCGAGAGACTGGTGATCTAGGATCATGTGCCAGAGACGAGTGAACCGGACGGGGCCGGAGATAGCTGCCATTCTCGGCAGCGACGGGTGCAGCAGCACCCTGTCAGAACCGGGGACGGTGGTCGTGTACCGCAAACAGGGCTGCTCCTTTGAGCCGGTCCGGGAGATGGCGTTTGCCCTTGACCAGGACAAAGGGCTCAAGGAGCTGCGGGCGAAGATGGCGGAACTTATCCGGTTCCTGGAAGGATGTGAAATATTTGTTGCCCGGTCGGCCAGCGGCGCCCTGTACTTCGAGCTGGAGAAAGCCGGCTTCAGCATCTGGGAGATCGCGGGAAAGCCTGAGGATATCCTGGCGATTGTGCTGGAAGATGAAGAGAAGGAGCGGGTGGCTTCGCAGGTGCCGGGTGTAACCGGGATTCCGGCGCCGGCCGAGCGATCGCCCGGCAGTTTCTTCATCTCGATCAAAGAGATCCAGGGACAATCCCCGGCCATCAGCAGCAAGCAGGTGCTCCAGCAGTTTATCCGGGAGGGAAAGTTCCGGGAACTGGAGATCATCTGCGACCACGTACCACCGTGGATCGAGATGGATGCCGAGTGCCGGGGATTTTCCCTGCGCTCGGAAAAACTGGGGCCCAACGAGTGCCGGGTCCGGCTGGCCAGGACTTCGGCGGGATCGTGTGGCTGCTGAACCGGCGTGGAAAGGTCAATCACTTTTTTTCAGATGATCCAGGATGAGAGGAGTCCTATACTTCTTTTATGCTCTGTTGAATACTTTGGTACCCGAGGGTCTCTGTTCTGAGGGAAAATAAGCCCTATACGGGCTCCTTTTCCCTTCCTGACATTCCGGAAAACCCCGCAAAACCGCCGGATTCTTTTCCCGGGAAAAATACCCCGATATTTGCCCGGATTGGCGAAATACGAGCGGAAACGCCCTCACCGGATGGCCGCCAATGGCCCTTAAACCGAGACAATTTTTACCACTTAGTTTACCCCATCCGGGCTCTTGAAACCCGACCGGAATAAGAACAAGGGGGCTCTTTTTCCAAGTGCCCCATTTTCGATCGTCAGAGAGAACTACTTCACAACACTCTCCTCCACCACCGCAATCTCGTCAACCGTCAACCCGTAGAGTCCGTACACCAGCGAATCGATCTGCCGGTCCGTTGCCTGGATCTTTTTCAGCAGATATTCACGTTCCCGATCAGTTTTTGCAGCCCGACTGTTTTTCTCCAGGTCAGACATCTTCCGGACCAGCACTTCCATACGATCGTACCGGGCAAGATCCTCCGGCCGGTCAATATCCGGCGTATAGATCGGTAGTCGTTTGAGATCATCCCACGTGAACAATTTCCGGTCCGGTGCAGACTGCCGGATGGAATGATCAAACACGAACGCAAGGAGCCGGCTGTTCAGGATCCCGGTAAGGTACAGGCCGGCTGAAGGAATCGCATTGGTTGCCTCATCACCAATCCCCCGCCCGGTATCAAAGAAAAAAACCGGCCTGGTAAACCGTGCGGGAAACAGGATCTTTTTCCGGGGCTCCTGCCAGAACACATCCCATGCGGTCTCCCACCACAAGCTTTCCGGCCCGGCCCGGGTTTTCAGCACCTCTTCGAATTGCTGCAGGTGCCGGGCAATGTGCGGGTGCCGGTGCTTAAACCACTGCCAGGGCTTCTTTGCCGCCTGCGGGTGAGAAATTGTCCATCCCTGCGGGATCAGGATCATGAATTTTTTCCCGGCTCTTGCATGATAACGGTTGATCTCCGTTTCCGAATACAGCCTGCGAAGGAGGGGTTTGCACCGTGAGTCCCGTTGCAGCCATTCCCTTACCTGCGCCTCATCGATGACAAACGGATCGTCTTTTGGGATCCGGATACCGGCATGGACCTGCCCCATCACAAATTCTTCAAGGGGCGTACTGAACCGGCTCACCTTCCTTATGATCTCCTCTGCCCGGGTGTCGCGGAGTGCCCAGCCTCCCTTGTCCAGCAGCCGCGGGTCGACAGGGAACTTGTGGGATCGGACAAATGAATCCGGGTCCTCAAGAAACGCGGCACCGGCAAGCACAGCCGGGAAGGTTCGGGAAGGGGGGAAGGTACTGACGCGGAGAAGGCAGAGCCCTGCGCCGGGTCTTCCCGCAGGGATGGCAGCAAGATCCACGATCTCCTCGACCTGACGGGTGTTCAGCATCTCCCGCAGGGGCGACCCGTTCGATCCGCGGAGCCACGCATTGCTCATGATACAGGATACCGTCCCTCCCCGTGACACAAGAGAGAGGGACTTTTCAAGGAAATACGCGGACCGGTCGATGAGGGGGTGATACACGGCATACCGCTGCTGGAAATACTGCTGGAGCCATTCGCGCTGCTCAAGCGCTCCTTCCGGCGGGTTGCATACGACCGCATCGAACCCGCCCCCGGCAACAATTTCCGGAAAGCGTTCCTTATACGAGAACGGGTTCAGCGCGTGCCGGTCCCGGGCCGGGCAGAACATCCACGACTCATCCTCAACAATCTCCGGGCCAACCAGTGCATTCCCGCACAGGATCGTGTGCCGGAGATCCTGAAAAACGGACTGTGCGGTAACGGAAAAATCCTCACGTGCCAGGCATACCTGAGGACAATTACAGAGTTCCAAGACGAGCAGCATCCGGGTCGCGGCAACCGCATGACGGTTGATATCAAGACCGTAGATCGAGTGCACGAGATGCTCACGGCGTTCCTCGAAGGTCAGCGTTGACCCCCCGGCATTTTCCAGAATGTGCCGGTAGAGAGCGAGAAGCACGGTACCGGAACCGCAGGCGGTATCAATAACCCGGAGCGGGAGGATCTCCCGGGCGGACCGGTTCTTCCGGGCAGAGATCAGAGCCTGCTTAACCATATAATCGATCAGGGACAGTGGCGGGATCACCGTCCTCCCCGATACAACCGTGTCGTGTGTGTCCACGACGGTTGCCTGCTGGGTTGCCGATCGCCGGATAGTCCGGGTGAGATACTGCATCAGGACCTGCGCGATGGTCCCGGTGGGCATCTTACTGAAATCATATCTCGTCTCTAAAGACAGGAGCGCTGCAAGGATGGAATGGATAACCCGGTCTTCAACAAGAAAATCGTTCCCGGTATCCGGTGAATGGGGAGAGACCGGGAAGTCATCTTTATACAGGGCATCCGCATACGGGACGAGCCCTTGTATGATCTGCGGCACCGCCGGTAAATTTCGGAGATCAACCAGCGTGCCGGCTTCTATGAGGTGACGGTCCTGAGCAATGCGCAGGAGCAGAAGAGGAAAGAGGATCCGGTTTACTGCAGCGGTGATGTGGTCGCTTCTCAATTCGGGATTATTCCGCGCAATGCTCCGGGCGAGTTGTTCACGCCAGCAGGTGAGATCGTGGAGCAGGGCAATCGCGTCGGTACCCGATGCATTCCAGCCGCCATCCTTCGGATTTTCTCCCCCCAAACCCGCCATTGCCTAATACGTGCTAACCGCAGCGATAACTATGTTGCTGGTTGCCAGTATCCCGGAGTCTGCGGATTTCCCCGGAATTTCCCCGGGGGTACCACGATCTCGAATCGTGCACCCCTGCCCGGTTCCCCATTCTCCGTGATCGTGATACCGGTGATATTGAGGATCTCGCGGATAATGGGCAATCCAAAACCGGTGTTCTTCCCAAACTCCCAATCGAATATTCTCTCTTTCTCCTCAGTGACCACCCCCACACCATCATCTTCGCATACGATGATCCAATCCCCATTGCGTGCCTCAAAAGAGAACCGGATTGTCGTGATTGTGCCCCCATGCCGGATCGCATTGTCTATCAGGTTGTAAAAGACCTTGATAATCAGTGGATCCGCAAACACTTCCCTGCCGGCAGGCAGATCGTTTTTGAGCATTACCTGCCCGGGTATGACTCCCTTTTCGGCACTATTCACAAGAGTAAAAAGATCCTGCCAGACAGGAGCATGTATACCGATCTTCTCGTATTCTCTGGTGAACCGGATCGTGGCAGTGATCTGGCTGCTTGCCTTTGTTATACGGGAAAAATAGTGTTCCAAAGAGGGATCGGAAATTTCACCGTGTAACAATTCGACAAACCCGTTCAGTGTCAGAAGCTGGTTGTTGATGTCATGGCGGGTGATGCCTGAGAGAAGGTTGAGCTTTTTATTTGCTTCATCGAGGGCTTTTTCCACTCGCCTTCGTTCCGTGTTCTCCTGTTCAAGGGCCTGGTTTGATTCCCTGAGATCCGCTACCGCCTCCAGCAACCGCTCGTTGGAAGTATTCAGCTCCTCATTGGAGGCGTTCAACTGCTCGTGTGCCACCTGCAGTTCCCTGTTATTATTGACTGCCGTCTCGTAAGTGGACAGGAGAATATTGAAGATCTGGAGACGGGTTGCAGAGATTACATAGGTAGTATTGGCAACGGTCACTTCGAATGCAGAACGCAATTCATCCGGATCAGGTTTTTCCAGATGGGAAAGGATAGTGCTGATGCGTGAACGGATATAGTCAGGTTCGAAAGGTTTGATGATAAAATCATCAGCTCCGGATGCCAGTCCTTTGATCACATCCTCCGGATTAAAAAGACGGGTAACGAGGATAACCGGGATATCTGAACTCTTCTTATCCTGCCTTATTCTGCAGCAGAGTTCATACCCATCCATTTCCGGCATGATAATATCAGTGAGTACCATCAGGGGACGTTCAACTGCGATCTGTTCCAGGGCTTCGCAACCATTCATCGCGAGAGCGGTGTGGTAACCTTCGTCTTTGAGAATAGCGCGGAGATATTCAGCCTGTGTCCGGCTGTCCTCAACGATAAGGATCGTTCCTGCGGTTTTTTTGGTATGATCACCCGCAACCCGGGACACAACCTCATCTATGTCAGTTCCTTTTTGGAGGACTGGTTTTTCAGACATGTGCGGGTTACTCTGTGTCTGAGATTTCTCTTACAGGCAATAAAAGGGTGGCGATTCCATATTACGGATTATCCTTCCTGCAATAGCAGTGTACTAGGGGGTGGCCCATGAAGACAGCCGGGATCGAGAGGGGGGGTAATGAGGAACAGCGCGGTGCGGCGGACTCAAGGTAGTTCCCTTCCATCACCAGAAAAAAGGGAAGTTACCTAAAACCCGATCCCCACTTCCCCGCTGCTCCCGCCCGATGGCTCCTTGTCTGCAACCGCAAGCATCAGCACGATCCCGAGAATCTCTAAACCCATGCAGAACAGGAATGCTGCATCAAACGCACTCGCGAGATCCGCAGTGGGAAGTTTGCCGGCAGTCACTGCAGCAATCTTTGGTCCAGCTGCAACGGTAGCAGCCAGCATCACCATCGCGACACCGATAGAGGACCCGAGGTTTGTCATCACCCGCATCAGGCCCGAGGTAGAGCCCCGGTCCTTTGCTGGCGCCTCCCCCATCACTGCACTGTTCAGCGGAGAATAGGCAATGCCGGTCCCGGCCCCGAGCAGGAAGAGGTAGACGCAGATATATCCCACGCTCGTGTGGGCAGAGATGGTTGAGAGGAGAAACAGGGCAATGGTACAGAGCGCAAAGCCGGTGATGATCGGTTTTTTCGTACCGATCACATCCGAGATCTTTCCGGCAATGGGGGCAGTCAGGATCATGCCGACCGGTAGCGCGAGCAGAATCGTTCCGGCATTGTCGGTTGGGATCTTCTTGACCATCTCCAGATAAAACGGCATGATGACCATCGTTCCGGCCATTGCCATATTGATCAGCATGATGTTGATGTTCTGGAGGGAGTACGCCCGGCGGGAGAAGAGATTAGTATTGATCAGGGGTTCTGATCCACGGCACTCCTGCAGGATAAAGAGGATCCAGAAGAGGGCCGAGATGACAAGGGCAATAAGTCCAGCGGTCGGGGTATTGTCCTGCACCGTATTCAGGCCGAAGATGAGCGTTCCCAGCGCCACGAAGAGCAGCACAACCCCCGTGACATCCAGTTTCGCTTTCGGGGTCACCGGATCGAGCCGTGGCAGGACATGCGAGCCGAGCAGGATGGCAAAGATGCCCACCGGCAGGTTCACGTAGAAGATGTACTGCCAGGAAAAGACACTGGTCAAAAATCCACCGACGACCGGGCCCAGGGCGGCCCCGAGCATAAGGAACATGGCCACGATCCCCAGTGCCTGGCCCCGCACCGAGGATGACAGGTAAGAGGAGACCATCACGGCGCCCAGCGCTGATATGATCGCACCACCCACAGCCTGGAGCATGCGGGAGAGGATGAGGAGCTCAATGGACGGGGCAAGCCCGCAGGTCATGGATCCCAGCGTGAAGAGCGCAAAGCCGGCAAGATAGATGTTCCGGTACCCCTTCATATCACCGATACGGGATGCCGCGAGCAGGAGGCTGACCATGACGATCAGGTAGGCATTGAGTACCCATGAGGCCGTGACGGTCGGGATGTCGAAGGATTTGGCGATGGTGGGAAGAGCGATATTGACAATGGTGCCGTCAAGGCCGGCCATGAATGACCCGAGACCGATGACGAGAACGATCATCAGATCCTTAACCGACATTTTCTGTTTTTCCATGGATTCCGCCATAGTAACAAACCTGATGAAAGGAAAAAGGGTTTTTTCCCATAAGAATGCTTTCAATAGCCGGCATCGGATGCAGGACACCGGAAAAATACATGCATAATCGCCCGAAGACAAAATGCCTCTGTCCATAATTCCGTACAGGAAATGGGTATCTCTTTTTCCAAGGCGATAAGACGGGTATACAAAAAGACTCTGTTGATATCCCCATTTCCTTCATTCATCGGGTCTTCTGTGGTAGTTAGGATTGTGACCCCCTCTCTCCCCCAGAGGGGGAAGCAACCCAAGGGGAGCACCCCTTGACCCCCCCTTTATCGGAGTTCTTCTTCAACCGTCTGAGGGAATATCGCAATTGGGGATGCCCGAGCAACGGGGGCGGAGGCACTTTGTGCTGGAACCCCCAAGAGCGACCGCTTGTATCAAAGAGGGTTTCAACAGAGCCTACAAAAACGGCATTTATAAATCAAAGGGTGATGACAATCGTTCATACAGACCCTCCGGAAAAGACCGGATGAACGCTCAGGAGCCACTATGGTCCCGGCGTTTGCCGGGGGATTACCAGGCCGAACCTTAACGACAGCCCCTTGCCGTAAACCCTGTTGCAGAGGGTCATGATCATGGGGCTCGGGATGGTGCTGACGGCAGCGGTATACTTTAATCCCGGCTGACGGGGACGCGATAATAACAGGGGGATGATGAGATGCAAAACAATGACAAGCAGGGAAAAAACGGTACATCCGTTATGTTCCGGACGATCGCTCATTTCTATGACCCGGATGATCCAACCCCCGAGAACAACCGGGTGTTGTCGGACCGTGCCGAGAACGAGATTTTTCATGAAGTGCTGGCGGTTCAGAAAGGAGAGCAGGGTGAAAAGTGCAACCATCTTGAGATCGTGCTCCCGGCATCCGAGCTGACACCGGACCGGCAGACCGCAATCATCTCTGCGATACGATCCCATTTCTGGCTCCGGGCGGGGGAGGTGCAGCGGGACATGAAACTTACCCAGATGGTCGGGCTCCGGGAGTTCCGGCTGACAATCGCCGTCTGTCTTCCCTCTTTTGTCGGTATCGCCATCTGTTCCCAGTTTAAGGGAAACCCCATCTCGGAAGTCGTCGAGAATGTGCTGGTAATCTTCTGCTGGGTGACGATCTGGCAGCCGTTCCAGGCGCTCGTGTTCGATCGCTGGACACAGTCGAAAACTGCGATGGTGTACCGGATGATCGCAGATATGAAGATCAGCGTAAGGGCGGAGTAATCGCGTTTTATCTGACGGCCCGGTTGAAAAACCGTACCTTTTTTCCCGGCACGGGGCAGGAAATAATTAAATCTCCTGCAATCGTTAATCGAAGATGATCATCTATGGAACCTGAAATTCTGACAAAGGGCGGACTTCTGGCCCGCGGTATTTTTGCCCTGATCATCGGCATACTCTGCTTTACGCTCCCGGTGGGAATGCAGGCAGTGTTTGCCTATATCATCGGGATTTTCTTATTGATCATCTCGCTTGTCACCGGCGCAATCTCCCTCAGCGAAGATGGCAGGGTGCACTGGGGGGTGCTCATCCTCTCCCTTATTGGCGTGATCATCGCACTCCTCATGTTCATCTCGCCGTTTGCGATGTTCATTGCGTTAACCATCCTGATCGCCGCGTGGGCGATCATTACCGGCATTGCGGAACTGGCTATTGCATTCTCCTTAAAGGAATTGCCATTCCGGGTTCTGCTGGGCATCAGCGGTTTTTTCGCCATACTGTTCGGTATCCTGATAGGATTTGCCCCGCTCCCGACCGAGGGATCGCTCATCCTGATACTGCTTCTGGGTATCTACTGTCTCTTCTCGGGTATCATCAGCATCATCGCGGGCCTGTTCATGAAAAAAGGCGAAGCGGTGATTGCGTACTGATACACAGAAACCGTATCCCGATGTAAGGGATACAAACCTCTTTTTTCTCCGTTTTCTGCATTGTAGAAAACCGTTTTTTCATGTAATAGATAGCCCCCCCTCTTGCGCCACCAGTCCCCCGTTGGGGGACGGGCGCAGTGCGATAGCCCGGGTAAGGTTACCGGTAATACGTTGTCATCGCAATGGGGGGGTGCCCCAGTGGCGGGGGAAAAAGCCCCCGAGAGTTATTCATGGTCCTTTGCGCCACAGGCAACCATGGATATGGCTTATCCATAGTAGCGTCAGAGTTTTCTAAATGTTTTCTACAGAGCACATTTTTCGTATCGGTACGAAAGCTGATCTTTTCAATGCACTGACCGGGTCAAACCTTTCGTCATGCGATCATTTCGGCAACGAACGTGCGGGTCATCCTCGTGTAATCCACCGGCACGATCAATCGCAGGAGTAGCACTGTTAATGTCCCAGGGTTGTGAGGGTACTTGGATTCGACTGCGGACTTTTCCGCCGTTTTCTGGAAAAAGGGATTTTACACTCGAGATTTGATAATGAAAAAATCACTTGGCCGGGAGATCCCGGCTCCGCTCAGTGTTTTCTCTCGACGATGTATCCCTTGATTGCGGTCAGGGTGGTGCTGTCCATCATCACCGAGAAGTCAAGGTCCACAACAAAGACCGGAAATGTCCCTGCAAGAGAATTTCGTTTTATGATAAAGATCTTGGATTCGAGCAGCTGGGCACTCATGTCAAGCGGGTTCTGATCCGGATCTGAATTCCCTCCCGAAGAGGAACTCTCATTGTTGAGAAGCTCCTGTAAGGACTGTTCCTTGAAGTCAAAGAGCCGGTCTGCCATCATCCGGCTGGTAATACCGTGGATATACCTGATGATGAAATACTGGCTGATGGCAAGGATCGCCAGAAGGCTGAACAGGTGCCCGAGCTCGGTCAGCTGTGACTGGTTTAAAAAGGCGTTCAGGGTAACACCCGGCAGGTAGATAATCGTCGTCAAAAACAGGAATATGGCAAGCAAAAAGCCGAAAATGAACATGGCCGTGACCAGCTGGGGCGGTAGTTTCTGCCGGTGAAGATGGCTTTTCATTGTCTCCACTTTTTTTACATACGTAGTCGAGAATGGTTCTACCTTCCAGACCAGCAGGTAGAAGATTACAATGATCGCGCACTGGACGATCACAATGATCGTGGTACTGAGTGGAAGTCCCCGGGTAAAATGGATAAGGGCAAACACAATGTCAATAGAGAAGATCAGCCCGATTCCGAGCGACAGGGCGCGGCTGTTCATGAAGAGTGCGTTGATGAACAACCGGGTAAACCGGGTTGTACCGGAGGTTACCCCGATCTCCCTGAGCCACGCATGGAACCGTGAAAGGTCGGCTGCCGGGAGGCTCGTGTTCTGGAAATTTGTCGGGATCAGCAGGGAGATGAAATAGCCCATGTTGAGGTAGAAGCTGGCCGCGATAAACAGCCCGAAATAATCGGGACGGATCAGGGAGAAGATCACATTGGTAAGAATACACACCAGAAGGATGAAAAAATGAAATCCCTTATGACCTCTTTGTGTCATCAGCCTGGCACGGTTTTGCCGAACTGCCGATAGTTCGTTGCTGATAATCTGCCTGAGGGGTAGATCTTCCTGGGTTGCTGTATTCACTGTGCCTGTAGCCAACGATGTCACCATATCGATATGAGATGCACTACGTTTGGTTGTGAGAGCATTAAACGTAATGAATTTTAATTTTTTTTCGGGGAATCGTCTGTTGTGAGTGTTCCTGCTGCACAACCAGCACATATCCGGGTGATCACCGCATTGTTTCGGAAAAATCCTTGTCTCCGAGGCCCTGTTATAGCGGGAAACAAATCTGCCGTGACAGGATGCGAACAGATAAAAAAAAGTATTGGGGGCACTTATTCTCTGCCCTTCATTGCATGAATTTTTATGAGCCCCGAACAGGATTTGCAGGCATAGTACTCATCCTTCCAGCAGGCATCGCACGCCCAGCGCCCGCAGAGAACGCACTGGCGGAGCTCAGATATTGCATGGGGGGTGGAGCAGAGATCACAGGTGTACCGGGCGAAGCTGTGGGGATCCTTTACGGGAGGTTCCCCCTGCTTGCGCATCACGGCAATCTCTTTTTTCAGCTCGCGGAACCGATCGGGAGCCTCATTACTTTTTGGCGCTGCCTTTCCGGGCAAGTTCTTTTTCCAGAGTGTCAAGACGTGCCTCCAGGTTTGACATGGTGGTCTGCATCCCGGATTCATACTTCTTCAATTCAGCGAGACGCGCTTCATCGTTTTCAATCTCCTTGTAATGCTGTTCCTTGAACTGCTGGAGTTTCGGGTGGGAGACCAGCTGCCACTCTTCAACCATCTGCTGGAAACGGCGGTCAAGGTACTCATCCACCCGGCTCTCCACCGGACGGGTGAGCGAGATGTCACCCTTTGCACCCCGGATAAAGTAATAGATCAGGAAAATGAGAACGCAGAGGATGAGAACAATAATGATAAAACTCAGTAAGTCCATGTCAGACCATCCCCTTCAGTCTGGCCGCACGGTTTTCAAGCTCGGTGAGCTTATCCGATGCCGCATGCTCGAATGCTTTCAGCCGGGGGATCTCTTTCTCGATCGCATCCAGGCGGCCCGTAAAATCTGAAAGATCCGTTCTTGTGGCGAGATCCCACTCATCAACGATATATTTCATCCTGCGGTCAACATACGCATTCAGGTACGTGTTCATACCGATCATAACGAATCCTCCAGAGAAGTGATCAGGCTGTCAAGCTTCTTTGCCCGACTCTCGATGGTCATCTTTCCTGCGTAGAGGCTGCTGATCTCATCGCTCACGGATGCAAGCCGGATTTCCAGCTTGTGGAGATCGCTGTCGGTGACGAGATCCCATTCCTCGATGATGGCGGCAAAGTTCTGGTCAAAATAGACATCCAGCGATTTATCGAGCGTTGGTATGCGGGATTCGATCGTCCCGGGGATATGGGAGAACTGATCCCAGAACGATTCTCCTGTAGCGTTCTGGTTCTGATTCGGGTTGATAACCGGGTACATGGTTTTATTTCACCTTCTTTTCCTGTTCCTGAACATTTCCTAACAGATTATCCAGTTTTCTCGCCTTTACCAGGTTTTCGAGCCGGGTTAACCGCGTTTCAAGGAGTTTTTCCTTTGCATAGATAGTCGTTTCAAGGACCGTGTTCTCATCTTCAACATTTTTTATCCCGGCGATCTGTTCCGCGGAGAGCCGGGTAAACGAGAAGACCTTTGACGCTTCGTGCTGCTGTAAGAGTTTGAGTTTGTCCTTTTCCAGGTCCAGCTCAATCGTGCGGTTAGCGGTCTTCATGATGCGTATCTCACGGATAATGAGATACACGATCACCATTGCGAGAACAACAAGGATTCCCATGAGAACGGTATCGGTGATTACTGCTTCTGTTGCCATTTTTTCACCCCATTATGGTTTGTGTTTTACTGACAGCGGGCCGGATTACAGTTCATCGCGAGGACCGGTGGCCTTCTTTACCGTTTTTTTAACATCTTTAACGGTTTTTGCGGCAGCTTTTCCAACAGTTTCTGATGCTTTCTTGGTCTCTTTTTTCACGGTGTCTGCAGCTTTTGCTGCGCCGGCCTTTACGTCAACGGTGGTCTTTTTCACCGACTCGTCGAGTTTATCAACACTCTTTGAGAGCGATTTGTTGACATCTGCTGCCGCTTTTTTGATCTTTTCTCCCAGGGGAGGGGTTTTTCTGACAAGGACTTCGTCGTCATCGTTGAGGCCGATCGTTTTAAGGTCCTCTTCACTCACGCGCACATGCCCTTCCCGTACCATGGTATCGGCAATTACCGTCGTGGTGACAGATTTTTTTGTGGCTTCGTTGATGAGATCCACATGTTCCCCTTCATGGATTCCCAGATCGGGCAGGTGCGCGATATTGAGCCGCACCCGTCCCTGGCTCGGAAATGCCCGCTTCTTGATGGTAAACCGTACCTCTTTCATAGTGGATAGACTATTTCTTAAAAGGTAAATATCTTCCTGATATTGACGGTAATAACAAAATTTTTCTGATTGTTGCTTCGTACCGGGCAGCCATCGCATAAAAAACACCATTTCAGCGGAGCATTTTAAAAAAACCTGTTTTTTTCCCTGTTAACGGTCTTTCTTCTCACCCATTAAACTCAATAAAAAGAGAGGGTTCGACCAAAACCGGGAAAAATCTTTTGGATAATTCCAGCAGAGTGTGAGCCTGCCTGAAACACAGTTATCTTCACAGAACACCAATATCTCCCAATAACTGGGGAGAACAGAGATGGCAAAACAGTGCGATGAACCGGTCACCCAGATACACCTGAAACCGAAGATGACCGTCAATGAACTGGTCATGACAATGGGAAAGGCCGGGGCATACAATGGCGGATCGCTGTCCCGCGCCGTGGATATCTATGAGCAGATGCTGCGCGATGCCGGGACTACGAAGTTCTTCGGACTGGCAGGGGCGATGGTACCTGCAGGCATGGGCGGAATCGTATCCGATCTCATCAAAGCCGGGCATATCGATGTACTTGTCTCTACGGGCGCAAACCTTACTCACGATATCATCGAGGCGATCGGCTGCAAACATTTCCACGGCACCGCGTTCTGCAATGATATCGAACTCCGGCACGATGAGATCAACCGGATATACGATGTCTACCTCCCCAACGAGGCGTTCGAGCATTTCGAGGAGTACATGCAGGGCGTGTTTGGCGAACTCGAACCCGGCAGCACGATCTCTATCTCCGCTCTTCTCCGGCATATCGGGAAGACCGCAAAATCCGGTATCCTCCACACTGCGTATCACAATAATATACCGGTCTACTGCCCGGCCGTGCAGGATTCCATGATCGGTCTCCAGTACTGGCTCTTCTCCCAGACCAACAAAGTGACGGTCGATGCATTTGCCGATATGCCGGCACTTATGGATCGCTGCTTTACCGCAAAGAAAGCAGGCGCCATGCTGGTCGGAGGCGGGGTGCCGAAGAATTTTATCCTCCAGAGCATGCTCATGACCCCCAACGGGTTCTCCTACGCAGTCCAGCTGACCGGTGACCGCCCGGATCTCGGCGGGCTCTCGGGCGCAACCCTGGATGAGGCCCGTTCCTGGGGTAAGATCACCGAAGAGGCGCAGGCTGTAACCGTATACGGCGATGCCACGATCACGCTCCCTGTTATGGTGGCCGCAGTCATGGAGAGGCTCCACCATGACTGACCTGATCCTCGCACTGGACGCAACGGAGAAGAAAACAGCTTTAGCAATAGCGGAAGCCTGTGCTCCCCATATCGATGCCATCAAGCTCGGCTACCCGCTGGTACTCTCATGCGGACTTGCGATTGCAGACGAGATGGCAGAGTATGACATCCCGCTCATCGCGGATTTCAAGGTTGCAGATATCCCCAACACCAACCGGCTAATCGCCGAGCAGGTCTTCGAGGCCGGGTTCTCTTCGATCATCTGCCACGGGTTTGTAGGAAAAGATTCGGTGATTGCCTGTGTCGAGACTGCATTCGAGAGCGGGGGGGCGTGCTACGTGGTAGCCGAGATGAGCCATCCCGGCGCAACCGGTTTTTTTCATGGCGGCACTGCAGAGAAGATCGCAGAACTCGCCATGGAATGCGGGGCGGACGGAATTATCGCCCCTGCCACCCGGCCGGAGCGGGTGAAAATCTTAAGAGGTATCGTAGGCAGGCGGAAGATCCTTTCACCGGGGGTCGGGGCGCAGGGCGGGGATGCCGGTACCATTGCAAACCTTGTTGACGGAATTATCGTTGGCCGCGCGATCTATGAGGCGGAAGACCCGGCGAAAGCCGCACAGGCTTTTGCTCAGATCCGCTCGAAGTAAATCAACACCATTAAACCTGTATTTAAAGTCTGATCCGCATATGCGCACCTCTTTATTAAGGAAATCGCAGACCCAGCAACCTGCAGCGTCTAAATATTTATTAACGACCTGTGCCATGTTATAGTATGGATTGGTCGGCAGAACAACGGAAACTGGCACAGAAATACAAGAGTGTGAACGAGATTCCGGAAAAGGAACGCAAATACAAGTGCCACACCTGCCATCTCATCGTTGAGGAAAGCCCGTGCCCGAATTGTAATGAGACACATCTTGAGATCATGTGCCCGCTTGACCACTGTCACTGCTCCCACGAGATCATGTCGGGAATCGAATACTGCCCCTTGTGCGGCAAGGCTGTCTGCCCGGAGTGCGGATCCCATGACGTCACCCAGATCAGCAGGGTAACCGGTTACCTGCAGGATGTATCCGGCTGGAACGCCGGCAAACAGCAGGAACTCAAAGACCGGACACGCTATTCGGTTGCATGAGATATTACACTGATACCAATACTCTTTTTATCCGCGGGACGTTCCGCGCTGCAAGTACCGGCATCAAAGGCGGTATTCGACCGGTTTTTACCCTGTTCAACCACACGGTTGCCGCGGGCTGGGACCATACCGGGCCGGAAAAGGAACTGGCAATGGTCGCGGCAGGAGCCGGGCTTGCACCGGACTTTTTCGGGCTGGTCACTTCGGTTCCGGTACAGCAGTGCTGCGTGCTCCAGTATGACTTTGTGACGGTCTTTATCACTGCGGGAATCCGGCGCGAACCGCCCGAAACAGCCGGGACCATAAACATCATTGTCACCAGCACCGAGGGCATGGAGGACGCGGCCCTGCTCGAAACGATCATGGTGGCAACCGAGGCAAAGACAGAAGCTCTTGCCGCGCTTGGCCTCCCGCTGAGCGGCACACCGACCGATGCGGTGATCGTGGCCTGCGAAGGGAGTGTTAAGCACCGGTATGCCGGGCGGCTGACCGGGACCGGCCGCTCTGTGCGTGCCGCCATACTCCACGGTATCCCGCATGCAGTCCAGCATCACGATTGCGACAGTAAGAACGATCAGCCGTCATTTTTTATTTTCAGCCGGTTCAAGGGAGAGCACTGGGTGGAATGGACACCGCACAACTGCCCTTATTATCCCTGCCACTTTGCCGGGCAGAACTGCGACTTCTGTTACTGCCCGTTCTACCCGTGCGGAGACGAGAGTCTCGGGCAATGGGCTGCGGGCTCCAATGGAAATAAAGTCTGGAACTGTGCGGGATGCACGCTTCTCCACGAACCGGCAATCGCCGATTACCTGAAAACATTTCCTTCGGCCTTGCTACCGGAGCTTAAACTGAAAAAAAGGTGAGGGTAAGTTAGTTCTCGCTGATACCGAGAGCCTTGAGGAGCTCGGGCAGCGGAATGCCGTGTGCCTCTGCTGCCTGGCGGATTGTCTCGCCGCGGGCGATCGCACACCCGACACAGCCCATGCCGAACTTGAAGAGCGCTTCGGTGGACTCGGGCTTTGCCTTTAAGAGATCATAGATTGTGCTGTCTGCATTAATTTCTGCCATATCTCAGATAGTCTGTCTGTGGTCACATAAACCTGACCATTACGGCGAATGTTATACATCGACACCGGGTATCCCTGTGGTTCGAGTACCGGTAACTTCATACTCTCGAACATACAGCAACCTATAACTTCGCATATCCCGATTGTTCCGATACTCCCTTTAGTTCCACCATTCCGAAACGACCAGAATTCCGGTACAAATTACAATACATTTATGAATGGCCCGCGCCACAAGAAGTGAAAGACATTTGCCTATTTACCGAAAGAGGAGATTTTTAAAGCAATGAATAAAGGCAATTTAGTGAGTATGCCGGTTATGCCAAAGACGAGGAAACGATAATGAAAACCTGTGCTTTTACAGACATTCACGATGAATGTATTTTTTCTGATGGGAACCGTGCATGGTCTGATGTAAGTTCATGCAAACATTTCAGAAAACACATTTTTTGTAAATATTATGAGAGTTTGGAAGATTTGAAAAACGGTGGTTCTGGCAGCGTATTGTGAAACCCAAGGAAATGGAAGCATCCAAGAGTAAGTAAATGGTAAAATCCATCTCCACTTTATAATTGCAATTATAGTAGTATCACTTTCGCACCACACACTTCGCAATATATAGACATGATAAGATCCGATGCTTAAGTGGAGATGTACGAAGATGGATTTTTCCGAAGCAGCAGACAGAATCTCCCGTAAGTTCTTAAAAAGCGGACAGACCGTTGATCCCAAAAAGATTGAAGGCAAACTCCGCAGACTAATCGAGGAGTTCGGCGTCCAGCCGTCAGAAGCAGAGCGCAGCGTGACCAATGAACTCAACAAGGAGTTCAATATCCCCGCGACGGGGGCCGGCGGCAGCGCTGGCAGTGGCGGCGCAGGCAGCGGTGGGACAGCAGAGAAGAAGATCGCAGATGCGGCACCCGGCGAGTGGGTTACGATCGAAGGCAAGATCGTGGCACTCGCAGCTCCCGCATCACCCGCGATTGCGCAGGGCGGCGTTATTGCCGATGATTCCGGCGCCATCCGTTTTGTTGCCTGGGCAAAGGCAAACGCACCGGCCATGGCACTGGGCTCCTGGTACCGGATCGAGTCCGCGGTAGTGGATGAATTCAAGGGTATCGCGAGCCTGAAGATTCATTCCGGCACCACGATCAAGGATATCGAAGAGGATCGGGCACTCATGCCCACGACGGTCCCGATCAGCGAACTGCACCCGGGTATCGGCAGTATCCGGGCAAAGGTGGTCCAGGAATGGGACGCCTCACATGAACGGATGCTCCAGTCCGGCCTTTTAGGTGACGAAACCGGCACGATCAAGTTCGTGATCTGGAAAGAGCCGGGCAAGGAGAGCCTGACACCGGGTTCGGTGTATAATATCTTTTATGCACAGGTGGACGAGTACAATGGCCGGCTCTCGCTGAACCTCAATACGGCGATGATCATGCAGGAGGAAGGCGATATTGCGGTGAGCGGGGGGGAAGCGGCAGTCAGCGGTGCTATCGTTCATGTCGCACCCGGTTCCGGTATTATCAAGCGCTGCCCGGTAGAGGGATGCAACCGTGCCCTCTCGCGCCAGAACTACTGCCCCGTGCACGAGATCCAGCCGAAGTTCACCTATGATCTGCGGATCAAGGGATGGCTGGACAATGGCGAGAAGACGCACAGCATCCTGCTCCAGCGCGATGTCGTGGAGTCGCTCACCGGTATATCACTCGACGCGGCAAAGGAGATCGCCGAGAACAACCCGCTGGGAATGGACGAAGTCTTCCTCCAGATGCGGGACAAGGTCCTTGGCCGCTATATCACCTGCCACGGGCGCGAGATCGAGAACCGCGTGCTCGTCAACAAATGCGAGCCGGTAACGTTTGAGACCGGAAAACATGCTGCGCTTCTCAACCGGGCCGGGGGTGCATCATGAGCACGCCCGCACGCGAGATGGGAAGAAAAGAGGGCTCATTCGAGCGCGAACCGGCACGACGGGTTTTTGCCAGCGAGCTGCGGGAGTGCCGGTACCAGTTCAAGGATGGCGAGGACGAGAAGAGCCCGACGTTTGTCCTGCTCCCGACCGGGGAGCGATGCAACCGGATCTTCATTGTCGGCACGCTGACCGAGAAGCAGCGGCAGGGCGACCAGAATATTTTCTACCGCGGGAGAGTCGTAGACCCGACCGGGACCTTCTTTATCATGGCCGGCAGCTACCAGCCCGAGGCCATGCAGCAGCTGGCAAAGATCGAGACCCCGGCCTTTGTTGCAGTCATCGGCAAGCCGAGCCTGTATAAGAAGGACGAGGCCAGCGCACCCATGGTCTCGGTCAGGGTGGAGTCGATCAATGTCGTGGACAAGGAGACCCGGGATCTCTGGGTGCTCGACACGGCGGAACGCACGCTGGACCGGATCGAGGCTTTCGCCGCGGGTACTGCACCGGATGTTGTAAAGGCAAAGGAGCAGTATCCCACGATGGATCCGGTGACCTTCCGGAAGATCGCGTACGATGCGCTGGCCCAGATCAAGATCTAATTCTTTTTTACACGGTCAGCGAGTTTTTAAAAATGTCAGAAATAAGAATTTCAGTCTTTCTTTCCAAGATTTTCCATTACTGAATTCCTGACCTCTCCAGGAAGATCAACTACATCCAGCACCAGGGGAAGAATTGCAAGCGCTGTCTGCTTTCCCCGGGAGGTAGCAAGGTATTCCCTGATCGATGCCTGTCCTCCTGCCGAGGAGATATAGCTATGAATCATGTCCATTCCCGGGGGGGATGCTAAGTACGATGCAACTAATCCTTTCATCATAATATCAGGGGCCATACGTGTTTCTCCATACATTAATATCATTTTTTTAATTTGTCTGACAGCTCATAACGGAACAGACAGGGATATTTCTGACAGATCCGGGGTGATTGTAAATACATTTTCAAGATATCTTCCGCTAAATGGGATATGATTAGAGAGAGGTTTCAACCATTGTGCTCCCATCCCTTGGATTACGAGTTGTCTGGTTTCATCTTACTTCACTTTGAAAAGGGGATTTTATTCCTTTTTCACTTTCGAGATGTGTGTGAAGAGCGTTACGCCAGCACCTATGCAGGCAGTAATAACCCCAATCACCGCTGCAACTACCGTCGGGCTCTCGAATGCTCCTCCCGATGCGGTTTGCGTGGGCTGTGTGGTTGCAGCGGGAATGATTGTGATTACCGGGGCTAAGGTTACCGGCTGCGAAACGGCTCCATTCAAAGGGGGGAGTGTTCCGAACACATGCGTGACCTGCCCGGGAACGATATAGATGGTGCCCTCGTAATCATAGTACCCGCTCAGGGTAAGTCTCATTATATGGTTTCCCGCGGGAATGCCGGTAAAGTTTCCCAGAGTAGTCCCATAGTACACCCCGTCAATGAGAATGCTGGCGCCAAGCGGAGATGATGCAACCGAAACATTACCGGTAGACATCTGTGTAGCCGGAGATACCGCGGGAACAGACGTCATCGCTGTCTTCACGGATATCATCTCCGCAGTAGTACCCGGCTGCGGAGTGGTGTTTGTCGATAGCACCAGCGTTGTGTTGGTAACCGGAATTGTTGTTGTCTTTTCAGCGGGGACCTGCGTTGTCACCAGAGGTTCCAGGGTTGTTTTCGTATTTGTAGGAATGACGGTAGAATTCGTTACATTCTGGCCATTAACGCAAACGGGTAATAAAATGAACGCAACCACAACAAGAATTATGAGCTGCGCGCAGGTTTTTTTCATGATACTGTCTCCAATGTCACTTTTTAATTCGTGAGCCTCTACTCCTGACAGGTTGGCCAATCGTGAGGTCGTCTCATTACGGACGGGTTTCTTCCGGTGTGATGATATCCACCCGGATCGGGTGTGATTTTATACCTGCCCCAAAAAGGGGAGATGGCGGGAGAGAGGGATTGGCCATAAGCGCTGCCATCTCTTGGATTACTGATTGCCATGTTTCATCGCCATTCAATTGAACATGGGTAAATGCCTATTTTGATATCACCTCCATGAATTTGTTCATGATCTCCTCGCTCCGGTTCTTCATGCCGAACCAGACAACAATTGCAATTGAGGCTCCGAGACCGAGACCAAGTCCCCATGCAATCGGCGTGATAATCGTGTAGATGATCGTCAGATCCAACATAAGCTGGGAGAGTGCGAGCGTCACGACAATAAAATACAGGAAGAGACGGAGCAGGACCAGCACCGGGTTGAGCAGCTCAATCTTCGAACTCCGGGAGTACAACTGGAACATGTCGATAAAGTAGTCTGTCAGAATGATACCTACCACGAGAATGATGACAAAGGCAATCGCGTGAGGGATATACTCAACGACCTTTGTCATAAACCGGCTGAGATACTCCAGATTGAGGATATCGACGGCCGCAAAAATTGCTATCAGGTAAACAATGCAGCGGACAGCAATATCACCAAGATATCCGATGGTTATACCGGATCTCGTGACCGATTTGCCGAGATCGGAGTCACCTATAGCCGGGGCAGCAGTCGCTTTGTCTAAAAGGATATGAACTGCCTTACCCAGCAGTCGTCCGACAATCCATCCGATAAGAAGAACGATCAGTGCACCGAGAATTGCGGGAAGCACCGCCATCGTATTGTCCAGTCCACGGGAAATAATGTTGAATGATTCAGTTACCATAGTGTACATCACCAGTTTTCATTGTGTGTTTCTGCACGAGAGCTGCCATTTGTATCCGCTGCCCTGCACAGTAGTGTTTTATTTTTTTATATTTAAATTATACTGTTATTGACTATACAATTTGGTGATTCATAACAATTATAAATCTCCATGCTCATACTGATCATCAACGCAGGATTCGCGGTCTGAAACACTATGATGCAGGATTACCAGCAGGAACTCATCGCCATCAAGGATCTTCTTAAAAAAAATTCCAATGGGATGAGTGTAACCGACATCTCAAAAGCATTGAAGAAAAACAAGAACACGGTTGGGAGATATCTCGATATCCTGCTGATCTCCGGTCAGGTTGACATGCGGGCCTATGGTATGGCTAAAGTCTATACGATCTCCCAGAGGGTCCCGCTATCGGCCATGCTCAGTTATTCCAAAGAACTCATCATGGTACTGGACAACGAGACCCGGATCACTGACATCAATGACAATTTTCTAAAACTCCTGCAGCTCTCGCGTGAAGACACGCTTGGAAAAAATATTTCCTTCCTGCAGTCACCCAGGGTGGATGTCCGTGAGCTTCTCGATACAATTACCGCCGACATGGGAGATCGGGAGACCACGGTCACGTTCACCATCAAAGATAAGGGGGAGAGAATCTTCCACCAGAAATGTGTTCCCACGGTTTTTGAAGACGGGAGAAAGGGGATCACGCTGATTCTTGAAGATATTACTGAGCGCATTCTTGCTGACCGGGAAATTCGTGAAAGTGAGGAGCGGTTCCGGATGATGGCGGATAATATCCAGGATGGTCTCATCATCGTGGAAGGTGAGAAAACGATATATGCCAATAACCGGATTGCTGAAATCACCGGGTATTCCTTTGGGGAGATGAAGGCCATGGGGCCTCTTGCAATCATCGCCCCGGAGTCGTTCGAGGACGCAACGCAACAGATACGGGATATAGAAGCCCATCCTGAAAAACCCGGTGATCTCCGGATGTGGATAATCCGGAAAGATGGGGAGCGGAGATTTGTCTACGCCCGGATCAGCGGAGCAAAACACGATGATACTTACTATAATTTCATCATCTTTACCGATATCACAAAGTTAAAAAATCAGGAGGCGAGGGTGAGTGAGAGCGAACAGCGTTTCAGGATGATGGCTGATAACATCCAGGACGGCCTCATCATTTTAGAGAATGATAAAATTGTGTTCTCGAACCGCCGCATTAAGGAGATCACCGGTTATTCCGCTGAGGAGATGGCCGAGATGGGCCTTCACGGAACTCTCCTGACCGATGACATGCAGGCAGTATTTGATTCCGGGATTGTCCCGGTTACCGATAAGGATCGGATTGAGGAGATCTTCAGAAATGTCCGGCCAGACTCACCTGCCCCGGGGGAATTCAAGATCTGGGTGCAGAGAAAAGATGGCAATTACCGCTACCTCCATGGAAAAATTACCGCTGCAAAACACGAAGCTATCACCAGCTTCTACATCACCATATCCGATATTACCGATTTTGCCGAACGGGAAAAGAGCCTGCGCGAGCGTATTGACGCACTCCAGGATCTGCTCCACTGACGTTTCTTGTTTTTCAGTAATCACCTTTTTTTCGTTATCCAACGCCAGGTTGTTTTGCATTACTCAGGAGATTCATTTTTATCAATAACCAATATGTATAGTCAATAAGACAAATGTTTTAATACTATTGGTTTAAACCTTGATAGCAACAATTCAGGGATACGTGAAACAGCCATGAACATCAATAACAAGAGAACACAGAAGGAAAACACCGGCACTAGTAATTACCCGCTCAAACAGGAGCGGGGCAACAACCTGCTCTGGTCGATAATTATCATCGGTATTGCAGCATTGTTTATTGCAACTGCTCCCGCCAGTGCAGGAAACCAGTATATGGCAGGAAGCCCGGAACTTTCCGCATCCCTTTCGGGAACCAATGAATTTTCACCCGGCAAAGAAGTCCTGGTTGCCGTAGTAATCGAAAACACTGGATTGAACCAGTTTAAATTCCAAAAAACCGGTACCATTGACCGGGATGATCTTCCAAATACGGCAAAATTCCTCACGGTTACACTTGAAGCCGGGAATTCACCGCTTATTATCAAGTCAGATCCCCAGATGCTCGGGGACCTGAAAGCCAGCGGAACGGCAACCAGCAAATTCACGGTCAGGATTCCTTCGGATACGCCTTCGGGAACCTACGAACTTCCGGTAAAACTGAATTATACGTATCTGTACACTGCAGAACAATACGGTACTGATACTATCGAGTATTCGTATAAGACCAAGGAAGAAACATTTCAGATCCCCATTACGATAAAACCGGATGTCCGGATTCGTATAGTTTCTGCAGATATCCAGCTCCTGAACGCCGGTACCGAAGGATCGATACGCCTCGATGTGAAAAATATCGGCCAGGAAGATGCAAAGAAAGCAATCATTATTATCGCACGGAATGACGGGAGTCCGGTAGTCCCCACCGAAGGTAGCGCCTATATCGGTGACTTTCCTTCCGGGGGAATAGCAACCGCAGTCTTCAAAGCATCGGTAGCAGACAGTGCAGAGGCCCAGAACTACCCGCTCGATGTGTGCGTAAAATACGAGAACAGAGAGGGTGATACAATCTCATCGGATATCGAAACAATCGGTGTGCCGGTTGGCAGGAAAACCGAATTTGTCATCGTTTCAGACCCTGAAACCTTAACCCCCGGCCAGAAGAAAGTGATCACGGTCACCTACAAGAACACCGGTGGCGCAATTGCACATCAGGCACAGGCCCGCGTGAGCATGGTCGATCCGTTCACCAGCAATGATGATACTGCCTACCTCGGGGACATCGCACCCGGTGAGAGCAAAGAGGCATCGTTTCTCATAACCGTAGCCGGGACAGCAACACAGAAACAATACGGGATTGATTCAGAAATCCGGTACCGTGATGCGTTTGATAACCAGAAAACATCTGATCCGATAAAACTGGGTCTGAACGTGGACAAGGGTACGGATTTTGTTGACGGGTTATTAAAAAACCCGCTTGCACTTGCAGTGATTGCCCTTGTGATACTGGGAATCGGCTACGTCATCTACCGCAGGAACAAATCCCGGTGAGAGGTTTAAAATGACTTACGAGGGTTTTTCCGGCTCTGCCGGAACCGCGTTCATAGTACTGACCCTGCTCATGTGCAGTGCCCTTATGGTGGCACCGGTCTCAGCGGCAACAAAGTACCTTGGGGGCGCTCCATCATTTTCTGCTGCGGTTACCGGGGTTAATGAGTTCGCACCGGGCGAGGATGCAACCATCACCATCCTGGTGAAAAACTCCGGCCTCAATACCGTAAAACAGCTGGACAGGGGAACGATAGATGCAGAGGATCTGCCGAACACGGCAAAATTCGTAACCATTGGGCTCGTATCAACCAGTGATGCGGTGATAGTCAAGACCGATCCGCAGATGACTGGCGACATTTCCGGTAACGGCAATACGGTGACCGTCCGGTTCAAAGCAAAAATCTCTGCAAATGCAACGGCCGGAGAATACTCCCTGCCCCTGTCCATCCGGTACAAGTACACACGGGTAATCGAGCAGGAAGCAGCAGAGGTTTTCGAGTTTACCTATCATGATGCTGAAGATATCCTTCCTGTCACTATACGGATCAAACCTCAGGTGAAAATCGAGGTTATCGAAGCAGTGCCGGAAGGGCTGATTGCGGGGTCGCAGGGTTATATTCACCTGAAGATCAGGAACACCGGCCCGGAAAACGGCGAGATGGCAGCAGTAAAGCTGCTCCGTAACGGCAAGAGCCCGGTAATTCCAACAGAGAGTACCCTGTTTATTGGAAGCTTTCCCAGCGGGGGCATTGTGGAATGCCGGTACAAAGTATCCGTCTCAGGAGATGCAACGAACCAGGCATACCCCATCGATATTGCCGTCTCTTACACGAACCGGGAAGGAACGATCGTGACCTCCCCTTCAGAAACCGTGGGAGTTACCGTTAATACCAAAACTGCATTTACAGTAATATCCACCGTACCTGAAGTGCCACGCGGCTCGAGCCGGACAATTGAGGTCGAGTACCGGAATGACGGTGTGGTAACAGCCTATAATGCAGAGGCGCGGATCACTGCTCACAACCCCGTAACCATTACTGATAATACTGCGTTCCTTGGGGATCTGGAACCCGGCAGGACTGCAAGCGCCACGTACGAGATACAGGCAGATGAATCCGCTGATCCTATGGTGTATACCTTTGACAGCAAAATCCGTTACCGCGATACCTTTGGCAACAGCCAGGAATCAGATACCCTGCCGGTACATATTGAAGTAACACCAATAACTTCCGGCACTTCCGGGATACCGGGAGGATTATTCCCCATTGCAGGAATGGTGATTGCGGGAATTATGATCTGCATCGCACTGCATGTCTACCGGATGAAAAAGGAGAACCGGTGAGGATTTCATGATTCAACAGATCTTTGAGGGCATAGCAAATACCATTATCAAACGGCCAAAACTGGTTGCTGCCCTTGTTCTTGCCCTCTTCTGCATCGGCCTCTACGGCATGACCATGCTCACCATGCAGACAGGGTGGGAAACATACGTTGACAGGGATACCCCTGCCGGAGCCCTCCAGGAAAAATATAACGAGGACTACAAATCGGATACCATTATCCTCATTATCGAGGCCGGTGACCCGCTGAGCGCAGAAGTCCTTTCCTATGTCGATAATCTTGAAACAGATCTGCGGCAGCAGCAGAATGTCAAGAGCGTACAGAGTATCACCGATGTCTTAAGAGCGTACAACGGGGGAACACTACCCTCGTCACGGGCTGACACGGAGCGCATTGTCAATTCTCTTCCCGGGAGCACCCGCACCCTGCTCTATCCTTCCAACGTGCTGACCCTCGTCCAGCTCAAGCTCACGCCGGGATTGTCTGAGAAGGTCCAGAAGTCCGTACTGAACAATGTGGGATCAGTCGTGGACTCGTCCTCAGCACCCCCGGGAGTAAGAGTCGAAATTTCCGGCTCCCCGGCATTTCAGCAGCAGATGAGTGCGGGGCTCACGAGTAACATGGGCGTTCTTATCGGGGGTGCCCTCGTCCTGATGATCATCACGATGGGGATCTTATTTTCCTACGTCCGCCACCGGTTCATGCCGGTCCTTCTTGTAGCGATTGGCCTTGTGACATCACTTGGCCTGATGGGTGTTTTTGGCATCAACCTGAACATGGCAGTTATCGGGGCCTTCCCGGTGCTTATCGGTCTTGGGATCGATTATGCGATCCAGTTCCACGCCCGGTTCGATGAGGAGGCGAGGAAAGGATCCCTCAATGATGCGGTCTTTGTCACGGTAACCCGCACCGGCCCTGCGGTCATGTACGCGATGCTGGCAACATCCATGGGATTTCTGGCCATGTATGTTTCGACCGTCCCGATGATCCGCTCGTTCGGTGTCGTTTCCATCATCGGTATAAACACCTGTTTCTGGGTGTCGTGTATCGGCATGCCCACCATCGCTCTCCTGGTGAATTACCAGCCCAAGCAGCAGACCGGACAGTGTTATGCCGTGGGAACGGATGCGTGCGATACGATCATCGATAACAAAAAAAACAGCGCGAGGAACAAGAAGAAGAGTTCCTTTTCTTATGGCCAGTTCCTGACGGACACCTCGGTTAAGATTGCGAAGAACCCGATTCCAATCCTTCTTGTGGCCGGTCTTATTGCGCTTATCGGGTTCCAGATCGACGCGACCATCCCTGTCGATTCCGACGAGAACGCGTTTGTTCCTTCGGATATGCCGGCCAAGATCAACATCGACAAAGTCACCCGTGTCATCGGGGCAACCAGCACCGCAGACCTGCTTGTCCAGGGATCGAGCGTAACGGATCTCGATACGGTGATATGGATCAAGAAGTTCCAGGACTACGAACTGTCGCACCATACGGAAATGACCGGGGCGACAAGCATTGTCACGTATATCCTCCAGTATAATGGCGGCGTGATACCGGAGACCCAGGCCCAGCTCGATACCGTGCTGGAAAAAATACCGGAGGATTCGAGAAAATCGTACCTCAGTGACCCGATGTGCGGGATCATACGGTTCAGCACCGGCGACATTTCGATGAGCCAGCAGAACAGCTTAAAAGAGCAGGTTATCAATGATATCGAATTCCTCGAACCTCCCGTTGGGATCTCGATAGAACCGGCCGGGAACTTCGAGCTGATGACCAGTCTGCTGGGAGCTATGTCGGAATCAAAAGATACTATGACCATTCTCGGGTTCATCTTTGTCTTTGTCTTCCTGATCCTCGTCTACCGGCATCTCCACGCAGTCTCCCCGATCATCCCGATCATCTTCGTCGTGGGCTGGAATGCGGTCATGATGTATGCCATCGGCCTCACGTATAATCCGCTCACAGCAACACTGGGATCGATGACGATCGGCGTTGCCGCAGAATACACGATCCTTGTCATGGAGCGCTATACTGAAGAGATGGAGCGACTGCATGATCCCATTGCCGCCATCCAGGAGAGTGTCAATAAGATCGGTACCGCCATCACGGTCTCGGGTCTTGCAACATTCTTCGGGTTCTCGGCACTCTGCCTTGCAACATTCCCCATCATCAGCAACTTCGGCATCTCGACCCTGATTGCCGTCGGGTTCTCACTGATCGGCGCGATCTTCATCATGCCTGCGGTGCTCTCCCTGGTGGGCAGTCTCGACGAATGGCTCAAAGCAAGGAAGGGACACGGTATTCCGGATGAAAATGTATGATGACTTCGTAGTATACCGATACAGAGAAGACTAGCGATTGTCCGTGATAATAATCATATAATCTCCCTTTTTTAACAGAACTGACCTTTCAGGTGAACGTTTTCAGCACAGGGTAATGGATCGAAAAGTGCGAACGGGTTTTCCATGGCGAGAGAAAAACCTTATCGTCCCCGGTTTCTATCACTCATTGATCCCTTTGGAACAGAAAGAGCTGAGTGCTTTAATCAAAGACCTTGACACAAAAGAGCTCAAGGAAGAGGCAAAGAAACAGGGAATCAAACTCGGGCGCTGTCCGACAAAGATGAGCATTGCCAGGATGCTGCCTGAAGAGGCCCTGAAAAAACTGGCAAAAAAGTGAGCGGACAGTTACTGAAGAAAGCTATCCTCTCCCTCTCAGCACAGCCAATTGCATTGGATACGCAAGTGACCGTCAGTATACCTCGACAAGCCCCTTGCTCTTGCCCGTGATCGACCGGCCACCCTGCGGTGTCACGATAAACGTGTTCTCGATCCCCACAAGCCCGACTTTCGGGATGCCTTTCTTGGGTTCGAGGGCAAAGACCATGCCTTCCTGCAAAGGCTCATCGAATCCCTGCGCAATGACCGGCATCTCATCGATCCAGAGCCCGATACCGTGGCCGAGGAACTTGACCTTGTGCTTCCCGAATCCCATAAAGTTGTTCAGGAATTCCGGTTCAAGTCCCTCCATGACGGTTGCATAGATCTCTGACGGGATGGCGCCCGGTTTGAGGAGCGCTGCAAGCTGATCCTGAATTTCTACGCATCGCTCATGCTCCCGTATCGCCTCGTCAGGGATCGGTTTGCCGAACATGTAGGTCATGGTCTTGTCGGTCTGGTATCCCTTGTACCCGCACCCGATATCGATAACAACCAGCTCGCCCTTCTTCAGTTTCCGTTCCCGGCAACCCATCAGCGGGACGGACGGGTGCATGCCGAAGATGCCGCCGGGCGTATTGACGCAGGTAGGGGAAATGGAGCTCGTGCCAAACCCGATCTGGCCGAGCAGCATCTCGTTGAACATCCCGAACCGGATGATACCCTGGTGGCCTTCCTTCACCATAAGGGTGTAGAGATCGCAGGTGAGCCCGACCTCGTCGATCCCTTCCGCGAGCATCCCGGGAATGCAGTCTTCAAGCACATGGCGGTGAATTTTCCCGGCGTGTTCCATCAAGGTGAGTTCATACCGGCTCTTCACTGCCCTGACCGCTGCTACCTGTTCATCGACGGACTGCACATCCGTAAACGGCAGGTACTTCTGGAGCCGCTGGAGCTGGGCAATGGGCATCAGATCCGTTTCGAGATACACGGTGGAGGGGAGATTTCCCATACCCGCTGCCACGTCCCGGTAGCTCTTCATCTCCCGTATGTGGGGAAAGAGCGACTCGATCTTTGCCCGCTCGAAACTCTGCCGGACCCAGAAAACGGCATCGCCATCGTGCGGGATGACAAGGAGTCCGTCCTGCATCGTGCCCGTGAAATAGTAAAGGGGGATCTTGCCGACAATGGCTGCCAGTTCCCAGCCGGGACGGGTGTGATCCATCCGGTCCTGGAAACGTTTCAACCGGTCTTTAAGTTCGGTGAGCGGGACTTTCATGCTGGTAAAAATTGGGGGTGGAAAGCTAATAAGAATAATGAAATGGCGCAGGGGGCGGCTGAATATAAGGTCCACCTCTCCCTGCGGTGCGATAAAAAAACCGTCAGCATATATATCCGGAGCTCGTACACATCCGATAGCGATCCATTCATGCAGCGACTCACGCCGTTCCAGTGGCTCATCATCATGGGATGTATTCTGGTATCTCTGATCTTTCTGCTCTATTACAGTACTGTGCCCGGGCTTGTCCAACCCATCGATGATCGCCCGTCCGTGTATCTGTTATATGCATCCACCGGCTCAATGGGCCAGCTGCTCAATACCGGCCAGATCGATGCATTCCTGATCTGGGAGCCGGTGGTCTCGAATGCAGAGCTCTCCGGCATCGGAAAATGTATCGCGGTCCCATCCGATCTCCCTCCCCCGGGAAAATGGAATAACGAAGCTATCAATGTAATGGTACTGCGGAACGATTTCATCAAAAACAATCCGAATACCTCTGCCCTCTTCTCCGCCCTCACCACGGCAGCGATAAACCGTACCCGGGAGGACCCGGCACTGGCAGAGAATATCACCGCGGCCTGGGTCTATGGAAAGAACCCGATCCTGACACCCGTGGGGTCGCTTCAGCCGCTCGATGTCGAGAAGCACGCCTTTGCCAACATTGTCTTCACGGCGAGTGCAGACCCCCCCGAATCCGGTATTGTACAGAGCATTATCGGTAAGACACCGAACAGCACGTACAACCCCTTGTCGATGATGAACGCTGCCGTTGCACGCCAGGGGGCGCAGTACCTGACGAATTCATCTGTACCCGTAGCGGACATGGACGTGCCGAATCTCAGGCTCGGCTATATCCCTTCAACCGATAATTATGCCCCCCTCTATGTCATGGTCAAGGATTCTGCGTATTTCTGCGACCGGTACGGCTTCTGCCTTGTCCCCGATGATCCGGAAGCCTCCCGCCCGGTCTCCTGCACGCTGTTTGTGCAGGGGAAAACGTTTGCCCATGTCAACCTCATCCCCGGCCAGTCCGGTGGGGGTATCATGACCACTATCGGCCAGAAGGCCCTTGATGGTGCCTTTGTGGGATCTGTCCCGGCAGAACAGCAGATCGGCCTCGGAAACCCATCATCCATCATCCAGTCTATCAATACCGGGGGTTCCGGGCTGGTTGTCGGCAACGGGGCACCCTGCAATAACTGGACGGGCTTTGTCACGTGGGTGAAAGGCCGCTCTGCTGCCGGCAGACCCGTGGTTATTGCCACAGTCCAGAGCTCGATCCAGGAAGACATGGTACGCGAAGCGTTTGCATATGAGAATATTTCGGTGAAATTCTATGGTACTGATTTCGAAGCAGAGTATCCGTGAATACGGCAAAGGACTGGCACTCATCGTCATCCTCCTGATAGTCTGGGAAGGCATTGCCCTCCTGATACAGAACAACTACATCCTCCCGCGGCTCGGTGAAATTTTGTCCGTGCTGCTCCAGCCGGCTGCACCGGTTCTTGGCGGCGAGTCCCTGATCCAGAACACGATCCAAAGCCTCAAGGAGGTTCTCACCGGATTCCTCTGTGCAGCAGCCATTGCCATCCCGCTCGGCCTCCTCATCGGCTGGTCAAAAGAAGTCCAGAAATATCTCAACCCCACCATCCAGATACTCCGCCCGGTCCCCCCGATCGCCTGGATGCCGTTTGCCATCGCATGGTTCGGTATCGGTTTTAATTCCATCCTCTTCATCATTGGCATGGGTGCGTTCTTCCCGATCCTGATCAACACCGTTGACGGGGTCCAGGGGGTCCGCCTGCGGTGGATCGAAGTAGCGGACACGTTCCATGCTACCACTTTTGAGAAGCTCCGCACCGTCATCCTTCCCGGTGCACTTCCCGTGATCTGGACCGGCCTCCGGGTCTCGTTCGGCGTGGCTTGGATGTGCGTGGTTGCCGCCGAGATGCTGCCCGGGACAACTGCCGGCCTCGGTTATCTGATCATGTATGCCTATAACCTCGGCCAGCTCCAGGTGATTGGCGCCGGTATGATCATCATCGGCATCATAGGCCTCGGAGCGGATATTCTCTTCCGGGCAGGACAGGAACGGCTCTTTGGCTGGCAGGGGAGGGAATGATGGAGCCGGTTCTCTCCCTTGACGGGATCAAAAAGACGTTCCGGGACAGTGAAAAGTCCTGTCCCGCTCTTGCCGGGGTTTCCTTTGATGTCGCCGCCCGGGAGATCGTCTGCATAATGGGACCATCCGGTTGCGGCAAGTCCACGCTGCTCCGGATCATCGGGGGCCTCGATTATGCGGATGCAGGCAGGATCGACCAGACATCCGGTAACAAAGACGGGAAGCCGTCAGCAGCCATGGTCTTCCAGGACCACGCCCTCTTCCCGTGGCTCACGGTCTATGAGAACATCGTGTACGGCCTGCGGCTTTCCGTGCAAAATCTGGCAGAAGAGGAGATCGGGAAGCGGGCGGAATCGCTTCTGGATCTCACCCACTTAAACGCGTTTGCACTCTCCTACCCTCACCAGCTATCCGGCGGGATGAAGCAGCGGGCTTCGGTTGCCCGGGCGCTGGCCATCAAACCCTCTGTCCTCCTCATGGATGAGCCGTTCTCTGCGCTCGACACATTCACACGGCGGGAACTGGAGGATGAGGTCTTGAGAATACGGCAGGACTTAAAGACCACCTTTCTCATGGTCACGCATAACCCGGAGGAGGCGATCTATCTCGCGGACCGGATTGTCATTCTCTCCGGGAGGCCGGCGGTTGTGTCTGATATCCTGCAGATCGATCTCCCCTATCCCAGGGATCCGGCAGATCCTGCATTTATCCGGATCCGCGAGCAGGTTACACGGATGATCCAGGGAAAAGCCTGACAGATATTGGCATTAAAAATTTGATCTTCAGGTTGCCGGATAGGTAAAATTGATTGTATCGCTTGTAAAAAAAAGAAAATTCTATTTTTTCCCGACCTTGTCCTTCTCCCACCGCTCCAGCACTTCCGGCCCTTCAACAAACACGAGCCCGTGCTTCCTCGCATAGAGTTTTGCATCCGCCTTTGAGAGCGCGTAGCCGGACTCATCATCCAGCATCTCGCAGATGGTGACCGCAGGCGTGATCCCCGCCATCTGGGCCATGGCGATCGAGAGTTCAGTCTGGCCTTTCCTCACATCGAGAAGTCCGTCTGCTGCCCGGAGAAGGGCCATATGTCCCGGGGTACGGAACGTTTCGTGGAAACTCACGTTGCCGCCGTTGAGTGCCCGTTTCACCTGTTCCGCGATCGCGTTAACCGTCAGGGTACGGTCACGATCGGTGATGCCCGTGAATGTATTGCGGTGGTTCACCCAGAGCGAGAACGAGGAGTGGTTCTTCCGGTCGTAGGGAATGTCGCCTTCCCGTTCCGCAACCGCAATCGCACGGAGGGCATCGCTGGCAAACGGGAGGCCAAGACGCTGGGCTGCGATCGGGTGGACTGCCGTGCAGATCAGCCCGCCGCCATCCTTGCGCATCTGGAGGATATGCTTTGGCGTGACCGCATCGGAGCGGATTGCAAAATCGGTTTCACCTTCCCGGTCATCGAAATCGTAAAGCAGGATAAACTTCCCGTCACGGAGCGCTGCAAGCGCCTCATCCATCACGGCCCCACCTCAACACTGACACTGTCAGAATCCTCAACACCCAGTTTCCGGCGCAGCGCCATCGGGGCAATCACTTCAATGATATCCTCGGGGTAGTGGGTCCTGCCGGGCACGACAATGCCGCAGGAGATGGTGCCGATCCGGCAGGGAATGCATTTCGCATCGCCGAAGGTCCGGCCGTCTGTTGAAAAACCCTTGATCCGGGTCCACTCCAGCGCATCGATCTTCTTCCTGACCGGGATGCTGGAATGGGAGAGGCGGATGTTGAGCGTGCCGGGATAGGGTTCGAACCCGAGATGGGTTTTGAACTGTTCCTTGTAGCTGGCAAGGCTCATGTAATACTTGCCTTCGCCAATCCCAGATATGACTGCACCATTCAGAACATAGGTCTTGCCGCCCTCAGAAAAGATTCGTAAATATTCCTGGTGTTCACGGCGCAGCTCATCCTCGCCGTGCCTGGTGAGAGTGACATGCTGGCCATCGGCAGCAAGGGTCCGGGTGATGAGTCCCTGGGTTTCAAGCCCTTTCAACCGTCGTGATGCAGTCTGCTGGCTGATCGCAAGCATCGTGCCGATGCTCTGCGTTGAGACAAAGACCGGGCCCTTGCAACCGCCACGCAGTGCAATGGCCTTGAGACACTGGAGATCCTCAGCGGGTATCATGCTTATCAAAATTGAGTTGCTTCTTATTTATGGGTTGCCCCCGGAGAAATCCTCCGTCGTGGTTCGTTCACTGTCGAAAGCACGTTCGTTAATTATTTAACACTATGAGTGAATCTAATTGAGCATGAAATCCGGAAAGCGGAACCAGCTCGCTGAGAAGATGGCTGGCGAGATTACGCTGTCGGACTCACCGGGGCATGCGCTCAAAAAATGGCGCATGAACTTCGAGATCGCACCCGGCGTCTTATCAGAACGCCTGGGCGTCTCACCGTCCGTGATCAGTGATTACGAGAGCGGACGGAGAAAAAGCCCCGGAACCGCCGTTGTCGGCAAGATTGTCGACACGCTCCTCACCACCGATGAGGAGACCGGCGGTAAACACATTGAAAAATACTCTACCATGCTCTTTTCGGCAGTTGACGATGATGTGATCTATGATCTCCACGAATACGGTTCACCCGTCCCGCTGAAGGATTTTTCAGATGCGATCGGGTGCACATTACTCTGGGGATCCATAGACCAGACCATCTTTGGCTATACCGTGGTCAACAGCCTCAATGCGATCATGCAACTCACTTCCGAAGAGTTCAATCGCATCTATGGCTGGAGCACGGAACGGGCGCTGGTCTTTACCAATGTCTCGACCGGGAAATCACCGATGGTTGCGATCCGGGTGACACCGTTCAAACCGCGATGCGTGGTGCTGCAGGGCATAGAAGCCTCAGATGTCCACCCAATCGTGGAAAAAATGGCGGAGCGCGATCGCATCACGGTGATGTGTACGAGTATGGATGTAGATGAAATCGTGAGTACTCTGAGGGACAAAGAATGGTAGGCATCATTACCTACGGTGTGTATATACCGAGATATCGTATCAAGGTCGAAGAGATTGCCCGGGTCTGGGGCGCAAATGCCGCAGACATCACCGGGGGACTGGGCGTTTTTGAAAAGTCCGTTCCCGACCTTGATGAAGACGCAGCAACGATCGCTGTCGAAGCGGCAAGGAACGCACTCCTGCGCCGGCATGTTGACCCGAAAGATATCGGGGCTGTATACGTGGGCAGCGAGTCGCACCCGTATGCGGTGAAACCTACTGCATGTACGGTCGGCGAAGCCATCGGAGCAACCCCGAATATGACCGCAGCTGATTTTGAGTTCGCCTGCAAGGCAGGGACCGCTGCGATCCAGACCTGTATGGGCCTTGTCAAGAGCAAAATGATCCCCTACGGCCTTGCCATCGGTTCCGATGTCTCGCAGGGTGCACCGGGCGATGCGCTCGAGTACACTGCGGCAGCGGGGGGTGCGGCCTATGTGATCGGAAACGACGACCCGATCGCAACAATCCACCACACCTGCTCGTTCACCACCGACACGCCGGATTTCTGGCGCCGCGAGGGACAGGATTACCCCCGCCACGGCGGACGGTTCACCGGCGATCCCGGGTACTTCAAGCACGTCAAAGGGGCAAGCAACCTCCTCCTGGAGCAGACCAAGAAGACCCCGAAAGATTTCACCTACGCGGTCTTCCACCAGCCCAACGCGAAGTTCCCGCAGAAAGCAGCAAAGGACCTCGGGTTCACTACAGAACAGATCAAGCCGGGCCTCGTGGTACCGCGCCTCGGCAATACCTACTCCGGCGCGTCACCCGTTGGCCTTGCAGCAACGCTTGACATCGCAAAGCCGGGCGATACGATCTTCGTCTGCTCGTTCGGGTCCGGAGCAGGCAGCGATGCCTTTGATATTGAAGTGACCGATGCAATCCTGTCGGATGCATTCCGGCGCGACGCTGCACCGGGCGTGGAGCAGCAGCTCAAAAATCCCATCTACCTGGATTATGCACGCTATGCCCAGCACAAGGGGAAGCTGGTGATGCAATCATGAGAGACGTGGCAGTGATTGGTATAGGCTGCACCCGGTTCGGTGAGAAATGGTCGGAATCTTTCCGGGATATGTTTGTGGAGGCAGGGGCCCTTGCCCTTGCAGATGCCCAGCTATCTGGTGAGAAGATCGACGCGATGTATGTCGGCAACATGAGTGCCGGCCGTTTTATCGAGCAGGAACACATCGGTGCCCTGATTGCAGATTACGCGGGAATGGCAACACGCCACATCCCGTCAACACGGGTCGAAGCCGCGTGTGCATCAGGCGGGCTTGCCTTCCGGCAGGCGGTCATCGCCGTTGCCAGTGGCATGGAAGACATCGTGGTTGCAGCAGGTGTCGAGAAGATGACCGATGTGGAGCCGGGCGCAACCACCGATGCTCTTGCCGGCGCTGCGGACCGCGAATGGGAAGGGTTTGTCGGAGCGACATTTCCCGGGCTCTACGCGATGATTGCCCGGGACTACATGCACAAGTACTCCATGACACGCGAGCAGCTGGCACAGGTCGCCGTGAAGAACCACTACAACGGTGCCCGCAACCCCATTGCCCAGTACCAGCAGGAGATCACGCTCGACACTGTGCTGAAATCCACCATGGTCGCCGAACCTCTCCGGCTTTTTGACTGCTCACCTATAACGGACGGGGCAGCGGCAGTCATCCTCGCACCGCTCGACCGTGCCCGTGAATTCACCGACACCCCGATCAAGGTTCTTGCAACCGCACAGGCAAGCGACTCCATCGCCCTCCACGACCGCCGGGACATCTCGACGCTGGACGCGACGGTTGCTGCAGGCCAGCGGGCCTTTAAGATGGCAAAACTGACGCACAAGGATATCAACATGGTCGAGGTGCACGACTGTTTCTCGATCGCAGAGATCTGTGCCATCGAGGACCTCGGGTTCTGCAGGAAGGGCACGGCTGGTAAGTTCACCGCAGATGGCGAAACCGCCCTTGGCGGCAGGATCCCGGTCAACACCAGCGGCGGCCTCAAGGCCTGCGGTCACCCGGTCGGGGCTACCGGCATCAAGCAGGTGTGCGAGATCGTCCAGCAGCTTCGCGGCACCGCGGGCAAACGCCAGATCGATGGCGCAAAGATCGGCATGACCCACAATGTTGGCGGTACCGGTGCCACGGTTGCGGTCCACATCCTCGGGAGGGTCTGAAATGACCGTAGCACGATTCTGGCGAAAGATCCCCCAGCGCTACAACCTGATCGGGACAAAGTGCGAGACCTGCAACCGCCACTTCTTCCCCCCGAGGACTTTCTGTCCGGACTGCCGCAGGGAAGGAAAGATCGTGGACCACAAGTTTGCCGGAAAGGGGACCGTGGTCACGTTCACGATCATCCAGACTGCACCCGACCAGTTCGCCTCGCACGGGCCGTACGTGCTTGCCATCATCAAACTCGATGAAGGCCCCCAGATGACCTCACAGGTTGTCTGCGACCCCAGCGAAGCAAAGATCGGCATGCGGGTAAAAAGCATCTTCCGCAGGATCGCCACCGATGGCGAGAGCGGTATCATCCACTACGGCACGAAGTTTGCGCCGGAGTGATTATCTTTTTTTTACCGGAAAATCCGGTTGCTTAAATGTCATCAGGAACATCGCCGCCCAGTTCCCGGACAATCCGTATTGCATTTTCTTCTTCTCCTGCGGGCACGGGAATTGCGATATCAAACGGCTGGACAATAAAGCGGCCGACCAGCTGGCTGAATGAGAAAATAATCATCGCGGGTTTCTTTTTGTCGGCCTTACGAAACAGGATCCCATCCCTCCACATCAGGAATGAGCGGAACGGATAGACCGCCCCTTCGTAGATGATCCCGGCACGGGTGATAAACGCACCCTGTGAAGAGCTCATCGCCCGCTGCCGTTCAATCCCGGGCATGACCCGGGAAATAATGAACAGGAATACAGCGAAGGCCAGCAGGAAGAGAGCAGTCTCAGGACCACCCTCACCAACAAAGATCAAAAAGACAAGGGCTGCAACCACAAGCATCCCGCCGATGATAATGAACATTGCCCGGTTCCGCTCCTTGTATTCCCGGAATTCTCGCTCCACGCTTGCACGGATCATATCCTCCGGGTAGGTCCAGTGAGCGAGTGGGGAGGGATCGGTCAGGATCGCATCCATCACCCGCGCCCGGTGGAAAAACAGCAGGGCGACTGCAATACTGCTGATCGCAAGGAAGAACGAGACAAATGCAAGGGCGTACCCGCCGCTCATCCCGTCAATGGAAGTATATGATATGAGGCAGATAAACGCAAAAACGACCGCTGCGATCAGGGAGGCTGCAACCTTTTTCCACTCGGTATTGGGAGTCATCGGGTTCCTTATGCCATATGGTGCAGTCAGGTAATTTTGGGTTTCGATTTAGGTAGGATGGATAACCGGGTCGAGAAGGACCGGTAACACTTCGTAAGGGAACGGGAGATCCTGCACCACACTCCGCTTGCAGTGCACCACTCATTTTTCAATCGCACTCAGCTCAAAAAATATAATCGGATCCTGATGGTAAAATTTCAACCGGACTTTGATTTTATTTTTTTAACCAGACTTTGATTGAAAAAAAATAGTCAGACTTTGCTCAAAAATTTTCAACCATACCTTGAATTATAATTTTCAACCACACCTTGCTTAAAAAAAATTAATCAGACCATGCTCAAAAATTTTCAATCGACCCCCCGCCCCTGCTTGAAATCCATTCACCGATCAACCAGACTCTGCCTTAAAATGTAAAAACGCGATCCCTTATAACAATCATTTTCCAAAAAGGGAGTGAAAACGGTCAACACATCCGACGTAAACTCGCTCCGGCATCTCACCTAAACAGTACATCCGGCTGCTCAGCCGGATCAACCGGACTCTGCCCAAAAATTTTCAATCGAGTACGCGATAGCGTTTAAAAATCATTTCCGGATCAACCGGACCTTGCATAAAAATTTCAATCAGACTTTGATTTTATTTTTTCAACCAGACTCTGCTTAAAAATTTCAAATCGGATCTTGATTGAAAAAATTTAACCGGACTTTGATTTTAATTTTTCATTCAAGCTTTGATTGAAAATTTCCGGGCAGACCCTGATTTATTTTTTCCGGGCAGACTTTGATTGAAAATATATTTGCACAACTCGATAGAAAAATACACCCGTTTTTGGATTGCGGGGAGATTTTGTCAGCGAGTCCGGTTCGGGTGCACCAGATCCCGCAATGGATCCGCATTTCCTGCACCAGCTTATCGTTTTACACCCGTGAAATAAGTGAGAGGTATTTCTCCCGGGCGGGGTTGTTCGTACTGTTTTTCGTCTCCTTCATTTCTTATCCCTGGCTAAAATCTCTTTTTTCAGACCCCCGGAAAAAAAGACCCTCATATTCGCATTCCGGCAGGGTTTCAGGGATCCGGATGGGCTAAATCAGGTGGCGAAAAATGCCTCGGTTTCAGGGCCATTGGCGGCCACCAGGCGAGGTGGTTTCCTCCCGTATTTTTGCAAATGGGGCGAAAATTAAGCGTATTTTCCACACGCCCCGAAACGGATGGTTTTGCGGGGTTTTCCGGTATTGACTGGGATGCCGGGAAGGGAAAAGGAGCCCGTAAAGGGGTTATTTGCCCTCAGGGATTGGACTCCCTGATACCAGGTGTCTCTGACAAAGGATAGCGGGTGTCATCTGTCCTGTCCCCGGATGTGTCGATTCGTTCGTTCACTCAAATCGATAGTTAGTTCGATGTCAAATGATTTTTTTAGATATCGCATGAAATTATTCGGATCAAAAACCCTTTCATCTTCCGGATGATACACTTGGGTACCTATGCTGAAAATGGCAGACCAGATCATTACGCTCGACCGGCTGAAAATCAACGGTCACGTCCGCAGGCTCGCTCGCGAACTTCGGATTACTGTCGGGCACGATGCTGACCGGCTCACCCTGACAAACGATGAGTTCGGACTTCTGGTTTCAGCACCAACCCTTGAGGAAGGCATTGCAGGGATCTCAGACGAGCTCTCCACGCTCTGGGAGGTATACGTAGCCGGGAACCCGGCGAACCTTACCAGGGACGCACTCCGGCTTCGTTCCCATCTCGAATCTCTTGTTGTTGCCGGGGCCAGTTCTTGAAGTCCTGCAAGACCCGGGATATCGCAGCTGCTCTTCTCAAGAAAGGGTTTGAAGAGCGAGCATCCCATCACAAGATCTTTTATCTCTGCATCGATGGGAAGATATCCGGTGTTCACACGTTCCTGAGTCATGGGGTGAAAGAGTACAACGCGGACCTGCTCGCAAAGATGCGGGCTCAGCTGCATCTGTCTGGAAATGAAATGGATGATCTTATCCGATGCCCGTTATCGGGTGAGGATTATGCGAAACTGTTATTCGAGCGGGGAGTGTTGGAACAATAATTGAAAATGGGGTACTTGGAAAAACGAGCCCCATATTCACGTTCCGGCAGGGTTTCCGGGTGCCGGATGGGGTAAACTAAGTGGCGAAAAATGCCTCGGTTTCAGGGCCATTGGCGGCCAACAGGCGAGGGGGTTTCCTGCTGTATTTTTGCAAATGGGGCGAAAATTAAGCGCATTTTCCACACGAACAGAAAAGAACGGGTTTGCGGGGTTTTCCGGATAAGGGCATAGCAAACGGAGCCCTATTTGGGCGTATTTTCTCCTATGTCACTCAGCCCGTGATACCAGATTATCTAACCTACGGAGAGAACCCGGGAATCACACACACCACCATAATCATTAAAACAGATCACCACTATTCATCATTTACAGCCAATCTCTATGAAATATAAAAAGGATCACAAATAAACCATGACGATACCTGACAATTCAGCCCTGGATTGCTCCGGTTATAACGAGTGGCCCGTAGAATATGCCGTTACCGTTTTCCGGAATTATTGAACAGGATAGATGAATGAGTAAATGCCCATAACAATGTGTCCAAAGGTGTGAGACGATGAAAAATACCAAGACGCCCCTCTCCTACCAGAACAAGCCGGGACAAGCCGGGACAAGCCGGGACAAGCCGGGGAAAGATGACTTCCCCGAAACAAAAAACCGGGGCTGAGCAAAATAACAAAAACATAGTCCCCCAAGTGAACTTTCCCATCATCGGGATCGGCGCTTCAGCCGGGGGGCTCGAAGCGTTCGAACTCTTCTTCAAAACAATGCCGGCCGACAGCGGCATGGCGTTTGTGCTTGTCCCCCATCTCGACCCGGGCCATGCAAGCATGCTGTCTGATATCCTCCAGCGCAACACCACGATGCCGGTCCACGAGGCGCAGGACCAGATACCAATCCTGGCGAACCATGTCTATATCATCCCGCCGGGAAAGGACATGGCAATCTTCCACAGCACACTCCACCTGAGTATTCCTGAACAGGTACGGGGACTGCGATTGCCCATTGACTCCTTCTTCCGCTCACTTGCCGAGGACCAGGGAGAACGGGCGATCTGCGTGATCCTCTCGGGCAGCGGGTCGGATGGCACGCTCGGGCTCCGGGCAATCCATGGGGCCGGTGGCGTCTCCTTTGTACAGGAACCCTCCACCGCAAAATATGACGGTATGCCCTCAAGTGCCGTCCAGAGCGGTCTTGCCACCTATGTGCTGCCGGTCGATAAGATAACAGAGCAGCTGGTCGCCTATGTCAGGACCATCGTTGATACGGGCGTTCCCCCGGTCCCCCCGGTATCCCCGGTTCCCGCAGCATTAAGTGCCATGCGGCGTATCATGATGCTCCTGCGGTCAAAGACCGGAAACGACTTTTCCCGGTACAAACAGAGCACGATCAATCGCAGGATAGAACGGCGGATGGTGGTGCATAACATTAAGGATATAGACGCGTACGCCCGGTACCTCCAGGAAAACTCCGCTGAGGTCCACATCCTTTTTAAGGAACTGCTCATCAACGTGACCAGCTTCTTCCGGGACAAAGAAGCGTTTGAAGCGCTGAATAAAGAGGCCATGACCCGGCTGTTTGAGAATAAACCGGAGAACTATATCTTCCGGATCTGGGTGCCGGGATGCGCCTCCGGTGAAGAGGCCTACTCGCTCGCCATGCTCTTCCGCGAGTACATGGACGAGATCAAACAGGAGTTCAAGATCCAGATCTATGCGACTGATATCGATGACGATGCCATCGCAACCGCACGGGCAGGCACCTACCTGTCCAACATCGCCATCGATGTCTCACCCAACCGGCTGCGGCGGTTCTTTGTAAAAGATGAGAACGGGTTCCGGATCAAAAAAGAGATCCGGGAGATGGTCGTCTTTGCCATCCAGAACGTGATCAAGGACCCGCCGTTTACCAAGATGGACCTGATCAGCTGCCGGAACCTGCTGATCTACCTCGATACCGAACTCCAGACCCGGGTGATTCCGGCGTTCCATTACGCACTCAAGCCGGCCGGGGTGCTCTTCTTAAGCCCGTCAGAAGGCATCGGGAATTTCACCGATCTCTTCGCACCGCTCAATAAAAAATGGAAGATTTACCAGACGAAACCCTCTCCTGCCTCAACCCAGACGCTTGTCGCACAGCGCTTCGCATGGACCCGCGACCCGTCGGGAAAGGATACGGGCGAGGGGGCCGGCAAGAGGGATAAGACAAACTTTGCCGAGCTCACAAAACGCGTGCTCCTCCAGTCTTTTGCCCCCCCGTCTGTTATCACCGATGACGAAGGAAATATCATGTACGTTCACGGCGACACCGGAAAGTACCTCCAGCCTGCACAAGGGAAGGTAAGCACCAATGTAGTCGATATGGCACGCGAAGGATTGCAGCTGGATTTACGCTATGCCATCCAGAACGCTGCCACGCAAAAGAGGCAGTTTGTTGTAAAAGACCTGCCGGTCAGGACGAATGGTGGCATTCACGGAATTGACCTCACGGTCCGGCCGCTTGCCGACCCGGGGGCAACCCGGGAGCTGCTGCTCATAAGTTTCCAGGACACCCCGTTGCAGACGCCGGAGAAACGAAAGGTCGCGAAGCGTGTTACCGGGAAAGGGGAGTCAAAACGCATCGAAGAACTGGAGCAGGACCTTGCGTATACCAAAGAGAACCTGCAGGCGACAATTGAGGAGATGCAGGCCGCAAACGAGGAGCTCAAGTCCACCAACGAGGAACTGCAATCCACCAACGAAGAGCTCCAGTCCACGAATGAGGAACTGGAAACCTCAAAAGAGGAGCTCCAGTCGGTCAATGAAGAGATCGTGACGGTGAATGCAGAACTGCAGGCAAAGATCGAGCAGCTCACGGACATCCAGAATGACATGAAGAACCTGCTCGAAAACGTCAATATCGGTACGATATTTTTAGATAACCTTCTCGCTATCAAGCGGTTCACCCGCGAGGCAGTAAAGGTGTTCCGGCTCGCCCCATCGGATATAGGACGTCCGCTTGCAGACATACGGTCGCTGATTCCGGATGTGGACCTGATCTCCGATGCACAAGCGGTACTGGACTCGCTCATACCCCGGCAGATGCCGGTGCGCACGACCAATAATGAGTGGTTCCATGTCCGCATCATGCCGTACCGCACGCTGGAGAATGTGATCGATGGCGTGGTGCTGACGTTTTCCGATATCACCGCATTAAAAGCGGTTGAAGCCGAAGCCCGGGTTGCCCGCGACTATGCGCAGAACATCGTCGACACGGTGCGGGAGCCGCTGATCGTCCTGAACGGCAGGTTTGAGGTGGTCTCTGCCAGCCGGGCGTTCTATGCTACGTTCAAAGTGACGCAGGAAGCCACACAGGGAAAGGTACTGTACGAACTCGGGAACTGCCAGTGGGACATCCCCCGGCTCCATGAACTGCTGGAGAATGTGCTGCCGAAGAACCGATCGTTTGAGAATTTCATGGTCGAGCACAATTTCCCCGGTATCGGACAGAAAAAGATGCTCTTAAACGCCCGTGAGATTATCGGGGAAGAGGGTGCCCCCCATCTCATTCTTCTGGCTATGGAAGGGATCCCGCTACCCGGCGATAAGAAAGAGAAGGGCAATCCTGACAAGCGGGACAGGAAGAGGGCCTGATGGCTGCGGGAAACGAGAAAACCGCAGAGAAGAACACGGAGACTGCGGGTATCGAACGTCCCCTGAGGGACATTGCCGAGGAGCAGCTCGCACGCATCCCTGAGCGTTCTGCCGATCTGAAAGGGCAAACGGCAGAAGAACTCATCCACGAACTCCAGGTACACCAGATCGAACTTGAGATGCAGGCAGAAGAACTCAAAAGGGCTTATCTCGCGCTGGAGGAGTCGCGGGACAGGTACCTTGACCTCTATGACTTTGCTCCGCTCGGCTATTTCACGCTCACTGACAAGGCATTGATCGCAGAGGTGAACATGAGCGGCGCAACTCTCCTCGGGGTTGAGCGGAGCAAACTGGTAAAGGAACGATTCAGTAAATTTATCGCAGAAAAAGATTCCGATCAGTGGTACCGGTATTTCGTGCACGTGCGGAACACGGAGGGAAAACAGATCTGCACACTCACGCTCAGACGGGGGGACGGTTCCATGTTCTCTGCCCGGCTGGAAAGCATCCGGATTACCGGCAAAAGCGATGGAACAACAACGGTGAGAGTGGCAATCAGCGATATTACGGATATGAAGAAGGCGGAGGAAGCCCTGATTACATTCAGCGAGGATCTTGAACGCCAGGTTACTGAACGGACCTCAGACCTGTCAGATGTTAACCTGAAACTGGTGACGGAGATTGGTATCCGTCTTGACGCTGAAAAGCAACTTATGAAAACCGTGGGTGAGAAAGAAGTCCTGCTCCGGGAAGTCCATCACCGGGTGAAAAACAATCTCCAGATCATCATCTCCCTGTTAAACCTCCAGTCACGGTATATCACGGATGAGACGACACTTTCCGCATTCAGGGAGAGCCAGAGCCGGGTCAGGGCTATGGCGCTGGTCCATGAAAAACTGTACCAGTCATCAGACCTCGCAAAAATTGACTTTGACAATTATATCCGGTTCCTCGGAGACAGCATGCTCCGATTTTTCGACATGAAAGGAAAGGGCATCACGCTCACGATGGATATCCGGGATATTTTCCTTGCCATTGACACAGCCATCCCCATCGGGCTGATGATCAATGAACTCATCTCCAACTCCTTAAAATATGCGTTTCCCAAGGGGAGACCAGGCGAAATTTCCATTGCAATTCACCGTCTGGATCACAGAATCACTATCCAGTTTAAGGACAATGGGATCGGTATCCCTGAGGGTTTTGACTGGCGCAACACCAAGTCGATGGGGCTCCACCTAGTGATTACACTCGCGGACCAATTAGACGGTACGATTGAACTGGACCGGAGTTCCGGAACGGCGTTTACGATTGTCGTGAAGGAAAAGGAATGAGCGGGATTGGATCGAAAAACCAATTTCAAAACCGTACAGATAAAGGAGCCGCTGAATGACCTGTACGGTTACATTGTGGATATCGGGCACAGTGGCGCGAGCGAGTCACTGAGCGTTACGTATGACCCCGGTCAACAGCGACGAACATTCCGCAAAGCGGTATGCAAGGGGCGGGCAAAAGCAGCCGCTGGCGCAAAGAGCATCGCGACAAGTCAGGGGCATACTGTATCTCAACCAGAAAACCAAACGGGAAAACAAGGGTGGGGATGTGAAGCGAACCGGAATGCAGTAAGCGAGAAACGAGCGGAACGCAGATGAGTGAACAAAACCGCAGCACCAATGAACGCAAGAGTAATCTCCGGACTGGTGCACCAGACGCGCAGAAGAATTCCGTGAAACAACCACGGGTCCGGGCAGGCTTTGCAAGGAGATCGAAAAAACCGGTGAGAACGATGCAGTCGTATAATCAAAGTTTGTTATATTGTGCTCACGAACTCTTCACACAGATATCATACACCGCATGCCACTGCCCGGGCGAGTACGACCGCACGACCCGCTCAGCGATAACCTCCCCGCCCAGTCCGTGTATGCACTCGCGGTGCTCCCCTTCCTCAGAGACCAGCGAATAGAAATGAATCGTCCCGCCAGCCTTGCAGAGCCGGAACGCTTCTGGTAAAAATTCCGTGCCGGACAGCGGGAGGTTCATCACAATCCGGTCGAACTGCCACGGGAAGATGCCGGCCAGCCTCCGGGCATCCGCGAGCACCGGAATCACGTTCCTTGTCCGGTTCTGCGCTATGTTTTCCAGCATCAGTTCCACTGCCTGCGGGTTGAGATCAGAAGCAACCACGAGTGCCGCCCGCGCCGCAAGCGTGATCGCAAACGGCCCGACACCGGCAAACATATCGAGCACGATCTCGTTCCTGCCGGTCTGCTGGAGAATGCGCTGGCGCTCGGAGGAGAGCCGGGCGGAGAAGTAGGCGGCTGCAAGATCGACATGGAAGCGGTGCCCGTACTCGATCACTTCGGTGCGGGTCGTGGGAGCACCGGCAAGCACCTCGAACTCACGGGTGCGGTACTCGCCCGAGACCTCACCTTTTGCAAAGACAATAGTGTGGAGAGAGGGGCGCGATGCAAGGATCTTCTGCGCTCCCGCCACATCGCGCTCCTGGATAATGGCAATCCCCCCCACCAGTTCGTGACGGGGCAGCACTACCCGCTCCGGGTTCTGCTCGAACGTGTACTGCTCCGCACCATCGCGCCAGTCAAGGAGCGGGAGCAAGAGCCAGTCACCATCGCGCCGCACCTTCAGTGAGAGATCGAGCGCGCCCTCGTCAATAAGTGCCCGTCGCGTAGTTTCCCCCTCGCGTGCCGGCACCCTGATGCCCCATTGTCCGACCGTGATTGCGACCACGTGTATCATAAATTTATACGTGCTACCATTATTCATGGCTGATGATGGCGGGCACCGATCAGGAACCGGAAACGGTGCAGGTTCCGGTCGCAACAATGAGAGGGACAATATCATTCTTGGCAGGTTAAAGAGCGGGGAACTCAAACTCTACCAGCTGGAAACTGAGCTCACGCCCATGGATGCAATCCGGGTGCGCCGGGAGTATATCGAGCAGGAGACCAGTACAAAACTCGAAAATCTCGGCATCTTCTCGATAGATATCGAGCGCGTGGTAAAGCGCAACTGCGAGAACATGATCGGCACGGTACAGGTACCCGTGGGAGTTGCCGGGCCGATAAACGTCAATGGCGGTTATGCGCAGGGCAACTACTGGCTCCCGCTCGCAACTACGGAAGGTGCGCTCGTTGCATCCGTGAACCGCGGGTGCAGCGCAATCTCAAAAGCCGGCGGGGCCGAAGTGCGTGTCCTGCATGACGGCATGACCCGGGCACCGGTCTTTGCCGCAGACAGCGTGGGCCACGCGGCACAGGTCTGCGACTGGGTGGTTGTTCACCGCGATGAACTCAAAGCCGCTGCGGAGAGCACCACCTCGCACGGGAAACTGAACGATATCGTCACCTTTGTAGCGGGCACGAGCGTCTTTGTGAGGCTGGAGTTCGACACCAAGGATGCAATGGGAATGAACATGGTCACCATCGCAAGCGCGAAGGTGGCCGACCTGATCGCGCAGGGAACAGGAGTGCGGCTTATCGCCCTGTCCGGGAACATGTGCACGGATAAAAAACCAGCCGCCATCAACGGCATCATGGGACGGGGGCGCAGCGTAGTCGCCGGGGTAGCCCTTTCCCACGAACTGATCAGCCAGGTCTTCAAGACCGATGCAAAGACCATCCATGAAGTGAACTACCGGAAGAATCTCGTGGGATCAGCCCGGGCCGGTGCAATGGGATTCAATGCCCATGCGGCAAACGTTGTCGCAGCGATGTTCATCGCCTGCGGACAGGACGCTGCGCATGCTATCGATGGCAGCACCTGCATCACGACCGTGGATCTCACGGATACCGGGATTTATGTCGCCGTTACGCTCCCCTCCCTGCCCGTAGGGACCGTTGGCGGGGGAACCGGCGTTGAGACGCAACAGGAATGCCTCAGGATCCTCGGTGTTGCCGGCAGCGGTACACCCCCGGGAACCAATGCAAAGAAGCTCGGCGAGATCATCGGTGCAGCCGTCCTCGCCGGGGAACTCTCCCTCCTTGGTGCGCTTGCCGCCCAGCATCTTGCCCGCGCCCACCAGCAGCTGGGGCGCGGCTGATATCAAAGAAAAGACCGGAAATTTTTGCTCTGTAGAATTCATTGAGAAAACTCTGACGCTCTCGGGGGCTTTTTCCCCCGCCACTGGGGCACCCCCCCATTACGATAACAACGTATTACCGGTAACCTTACCCGGGCTATCGCACTGCGCCCGTCCCCCAACGGGGGACTGGTGGCGCAAGAGGGGGGCAATATATTGCGGGAAAAAAGGTTTTCTACAATGCAGAAATTTTCTTTTTTTATAGCTCTGTTGAAACGGGTATGAACCGATCCGCTCATGTGCGTTTCAACAGAGTCTCCTTCTTTTTTAAAACCGGAACCACTTCATCATCACAAACGCATCTTCCCCGTTTGCATAGTACTGGTCAATCCCAAACACGTGCCGGTAGCCGAGCCGTTGGTAGAACCGCTGCGCGGCTGTGTTGGATATCCGCACTTCAAGCTGAACAGCGGTTGCGAGTTCGAGGGCGAACTGGTGTTCAACCCGGCGCACAAGCAGCTTCCCGATCCCCCGGTGCCGGTATATCGGGCTCACGCCAAGGTTGCAGATATGGCCGTAGATATTCTCCCCGGTGTCCTCAAGAGCCCCCACCACAAAACCCGTCACCTGCCCATCGCAGACCGCGACAAAATAGGTTGTCGGGTAATAGGTGAGTGCTTCTAAGAAGACAGGTATTTCCCACGGGTCGATAAAAGAGTCTTTCTCGATAGCGACAATCGCCGCGAGATCGGAAGGCACTGCCCGCCGGATTTGCGGAAGCGGGTAGGTCATAAGATCGTGGGGTCGGATCATCTTTAAAGTCCCCCGCATTGGGGATATTGCAGTACTTGCATGGGTGCCCGCAGGTCATAGTATTTACTCTTGAACGGGCAAAAGGCGGTGTGCGGAAATATAAGGGATCACGCCCAACCCTGAGAGCAACTGTGTCTCCCTGTCCGGTGCTGGTGTTGGTATGGTAAGGATTTATCGTTTTTCCGGGGTGCGCCCCACCCGTGAATGTGCGCAGGCTATCGCTGCCGTCCCGTATGATGTCGTGACTGCGGATGAGGCCCGTAAGATTATTGAGAAAAAACCCGGGAGTTTCCTGCGCGTGAGCAGGCCGGATGCGGAACTGCCGGGTATTGATCCCCACGATGACCGGGTATACGAGCGGGCGCACGAGAACTTTGCTGCCCTCCAGGCATCGGGAAAACTACGAAAGGATCCTGAGCCCGGCATGTATGCCTACCGGGTGAAACAGGGCGGGGATACGTTCCTTGGCCTCTGCTGCTGTCTTGACGTGGACGATTACCGGCAGAACCTGATCCGAAGGCACGAGCAGACCCGGTACGACAAGGAGGAGGACCGGACCCGGCACATCGAGGCAGTAAAAGCGCACAACGGGCCGGTCGTGCTTCTGTTCCGGAACAGCGGGGAGATCTATTCACTCATCAGTGCGCAGGTTTCATCGGGTGCGGTTCCCGATGCGGAGGTGCGCACCGATGACGGGGGTGTTCACCAGATCTTCCGGATCACCGATCCGCAGATACTCGGCCGGTTCGAACAGCACTTCGCACATCTTCCCTCGCTCTACATAGCCGACGGGCATCACCGGGCAAAAGCGGCCGTGAACGTGGCTGACCGCAGGATCGCTGCAAAGGTCCCTTCGGATGCCGAAGCCTTCCGGTTCATGGGGGTCATGTTTGCGCACGACAAGGTGAAGATCCACGGGTACAGCCGGCTGCTCACGGACCTTGGTACGTTTACACAGGACACCTTCCTTGACACCCTGAAAAAATACTTCGATGTCGAACCTTACGGCCGGGTGGACGGGCGCGGGTACAACATAAAACCAAAGTGCAAGAAACCGGAGCGCTATCATGTGGTGCATATGTATCTCGGGGGCCAGTGGTACGAGTGCACACGCCTGCTGGAAAAGAATGCAGCACCGTTAGACGCACTCGATGTGGCGGTGCTCCAGAAGTGGGTTTTAGAGGGCATGCTCGGGATTACGGATCCCCGTGGGGATGCCCGGCTCCAGTATCTCGGCGGTGCCCGGCCGGTCTCTGACCTGGAAAGGCTGGTTGACAACGGGGAATACCGGCTCGCGTTTGCCATGCAGCCGGTCCGGGTCGAGACCGTCTTATCCATTGCAGATGCCGGCGGGGTCATGCCCCCCAAGTCCACCTGGTTCGAGCCCAAACTCTTAAGCGGGCTTGTGGTTCACACGTTTGATTGAGCCCCGCGCACCATCCGCCCAACCCCTTATCTTTATTCTTTTTACCGCGAACAGTATACGGTATGATTACCATCGCACTCCCGAAAGGCAGCCTCGAGGCGCAGACACTCCAGCTCTTCAAGGAGGCAGACCTTGAGGTCAAGCGCACGGACCGCGATTACAATCCCCGCATCGCTGACGAGCGTATCGGCAAGATCAAGATCCTGCGCCCGCAGGAGATCCCCACGTATGTTGAGAAGGGGTACTTCGATATAGGGATATCCGGCCTCGACTGGGTGAACGAGACCAACTCGGATGTCGTGGAGGTGGCCAACCTCTCGTACAGCAAGACCGGGGAGGGCAACGTGAAGATCGTGATCGCGGTCCACCGCGATGAGCCGATCGAGAATGTCTCCCAGATCCGGCCGAACAGCCGGGTGACCACGGAATATCCCGAGCTCACGAGGAAGTTTTTTGAGGATCTGAAAATCCCCGTCCAGATGTTTCATTCATTCGGTGCATCGGAGGCAAAAGTGCCCGATCTCATGGACGTTGTTGTCGACCTGACAGAGACCGGCACCACACTGCGCAAGAACGGGCTGAAGATCATCGGGCAGATCATGGAGTCCCACACGGTGATCTGTGCCAACAGGGCAAGCTGGGCAGACCCGGTGAAGCGCCGGGAGATCGAGGAGATAAGGACGCTGCTCTTCGGCGTAATTGAAGCGAGAAACAAGGTGCTCCTGACCATGAACGTCCCTTCCGCATCCATGGAACGGATCGTTGCAGCCCTGCCGGCGATGAAGAAGCCGACGGTGAGCCAGCTTCACGGGATTGACTATTACAGTATCCAGACCGTTGTGCAGAAGAACATAGTCAACCAGCTGATCCCCCGGCTCAAGGCCTGCGGGGCTGAAGATATCCTGGAGATCCCGATATCGAAGATTGTGCCGTAACAGACAGAAAAATTATTCGAGTTTGATAAATATCGTACCGCCGGGTAATGCTTTGCATTTTGTGATCTGGTTCGTTATCGCTGCATTCGCATCCTCTGCACCTGCCACGATCTGTATGTCAAAGCATTTTCCCGGGGGCCATAACGCTGTATCCGATGTGGACAGGGTATTTTGATTCGTTACTTCGAACACCTTGGAAGAGATGAATACCAGTCCGCCGGGGACGGTCTTCCATTGCGGATCTCCCGTCACCCGGTACAGGATCGCTTCCTGAACGGTTTTATCGCCATCATAGGTAGTGTTCCACTTTACCGTCCAGGCATTCGGATCAGGATTTACCCCTTCAACGAATGAGAGATTATCTACCCGGAGCGTTTTGCTGCCAAAACCGGTATTCACGATACTCTCCCGGACCCTGCACTGCATGGCAGGAATGAACCCCGTCTGGGTCTCACCCGTTGCCGCATCGGTAAACGACAGGGTTGAACTGCCGAGGCCAAACAGGTTGATATTCCCTGCCTTGGTCATGTTCAGTTGGAAGGTTGCACTCCATGTTTCGTTCAGCTTGATCGTGCCGACATCAAAGGCCATGGTACGGCTATTCCAGGCAGCTTCATCGTTACGGGTTTCACTGAAAAGCTGATTGTAGACACCATACTTGGTGATGTTGGATTTGTTGATGTATGTCGAGTACCCCTCGTGGTACTCATAATCCATATAATCCGTAATGTCAAGGTCCGGGTTGTCATTGATGTTTACGGTCCCGAAATCCAGATCTACCTGAGTCTCGCCACCTGCCGTTTCCTGCAGCTGCCCGGCAATAGTTGTGTAGACATCGATCAGCTCCGATCCGGTTGATGCATGGAAGTGTTGACCTCCGGTAGCATTCGAAAGAATTTCCATTGTTTTCCAGGTTTCCGATGTACTGGAAATATCGGAACCAAATGAAATCGTGTAGATTCGGATTGTGTTTTCCTGGGCGTAACGGGACATGTTCTGGTTGGTGAATACATTCGCATTATTGACATTGACAGAACCACCCAGTCCGGAAAAATAGGTGTGACGAGTAATGTATGTCGAGGTCCAGGTATAGTAACGGCCACCACCATCTGTATGAGTTGCATCATATCCGGTTCCCCGTGCCAAAGGATCCCCGTAGTAATTGTATTCTCCATCCGACATCAGGATAATAGCCTGGATTGTCTTGGGGTTCGGATTTCTGTGTGCAACCACATCCTCAATCGCGGTTTTGAGCGCGGAGCGCGTACCGGTGTACATAACCGGCTGTATATTATTGATGCCGTTAGTAACGTCACTAAAAACCGTTGACAGGTTAGAATCAACACTGGCACTGGTACTGTATGAGACCAGTCCTACCTGATCTGATGCCGGGTTCATTTTCCCGACGAAGGTAGTAGCTGCCTGCTTTGCCCAGTACAATCTTGTCTGACCATCCATTGCCCCATTCATACTCAACGACTTGTCAATTACCAGTTCTGCGTCGATGGGTTTTGGCATGAGCGCCGCGCCATCGCCAAAAAGTCGTATGGTGATGTTAATCTTGTCCCCCACCTGGGAGTTCCCACAGTCTCCTAATGATGAAGTGCCGACGTAGGGATAATTCTTCCAGACCAGCGTGATATCCCGGGTAAATGCGACACCGGACTGGTTCGTCCACGTTGCTGTCACAACAACCTGCCCGGTGGCTGTGGCATTATATCCCGCAATATCATATGTTTTGAATGCTCCCGGGCTGAACTCTACGGTTGCATATCCGCTGGCATCATCCACAGGCGCTGATAAGGCAGAGAGACTGGGGAAGGTAGTATTAACATAGGGCCAGGGCCCGGGATAGGTGGCATCAGCAAGCGAAAAGTGGACAACCTCACCGCTTACCGGGTTCCCCTTGATATCAATCACCCGTGCCTTAAGAACGGCCCGGGTCGAGGGATCTACATCAAGACTCGCCATAGACTGCGGATTTCCGGTAAATGTCAGGTCTACAGGATCGGTATTGTAATATTCAATATCCTGGCTGCAATTCCCGACAGTTCCGGCATTTATTCCCGTGCACACAGCGCTTGTATTCCCGAGAGGGATCGCCCTGAGGGAATAAATACCGGTCGTTTCTTTCGGGCCAAAAGAGATTCTTAACCGCCCCCAGGTATTTGTGGGTGCAGTCACGCTCATACCATCTGTTGAATCGCAATATACGGATGCCCCGGTTATCGGGTTGTGGTATTTATCGGTCACGGTGTAATAAATTTCTACGGCGTGTGCCGGGTCCCCGTCTGCAGGAAGGCTTGAACCGGGACTGGCTGGGGTCTGCGCAATATAATGGGGTTCACTTTCCGCCACACCCAGAATATACGCGGCCGGGGGAACCACGATATTTCCGATAGGATCCATCTGGATATAATTACTTTTCACCGTGGTAGATATCCTGAGATCGGCAGATACGTTGCCCTCTGCATCCATTGAATAGGTTTTCAGGGAAATATAATTCAGACCCTCCTGTAATCCTGCGCCACCTTCATCCGCCATAGTGAGACGGATGGTTTCTGCAGTATTTTTATTATCTATGCGATTGCCCCAGCGATCGACAAGGGTGACATTTACCCGGGTTATTGAACCTACCGGTAACGCGGCAGGGTTTTCAAAAGTTGCCCCCTGGGGCGTATCGTGATCGATCCGCTGGAACGTGGAGACCTGAACCGAAGTTGTACTACCATCGTTATAAGAGATGGATGCAATTATGGTGGCATTACCGCTTTTTTTGCTTGTCGTGAAGACTGCGGTTGCTTTACCATCAGCACCGGTTTGGACAGATGCCGGGGTTACCGGAGAGATCGTGCCCAAATCCTGAGAACCAGAATCAAGAGAGAAGGTGACGGTTGCACCCATGACGGGAGTTGCGGGGGTGCCCGCCGCCAGTGCATCAACGCTGATCGTCGATTGGTCATTCCCATCATTTGCGATGAGCCAGCCCGGATTGCTGCTGCTGATGGTTGACGGAGAAAGGTCAAGTGCAGCTGCAGAACCTATGAGCAGAACAAGACAGAAAATTACTAAAAATCTTCGTTCCACTACCATACCAATCACATTGAGAGGGTATTTAGCATGCAACAATATATATAATTTTCTAATTTTAAAATCGCTTTAAAAATACCCGGAATCTGAAAATAAGATGTATTTAACCGGAAACTTTGAATTTTTAGCTTTTCTGCGAGGGATCAAAAGCCCAGGAATAATTACCGGGTTGGATCAAACGGAAAATTCCCTTGCCGAGCGATGCATACAGACCCATTTCACACAGTTGGATTCGATAAACGGGATGCAATAAACGACTGAATCTGTGCAGTTGACTTCTCACGGATTAAGCAACTATTTTTTTTTAATAATCCCGTGTGTTTTTCTTCCTCAAATCCCGTTCTTTTTTCCAATTCGATTATTAAGAAGAAATTTACCCGATCCGGCTAACCCAAGATTTATATTCGCCCTTCATCCTATAAACCATGGGGCAACTTCATGAGAAAATGGGCATATGGTTTTTTTTTCCTGCTGCTGGTTGTAGCCATCGTTGTCATGATGGGGGGAAACCCGCTTTCTTTTTTCAATCCGTCACCACAAGCCACCCACACAAAAGTCGATGCCGGTTTTGTCATTCTCAACCAATCCGATGAGTTCGCGAGAGTGAATTTTGAAGACATTGCTCCAAACGTCCCGTATGCAGGGATCAACCGGGAAGACAATATAGCTGAAAATATTACGGAAACGACACACATTCAGCTGATCCGGGGATATAATCTGGATGCAACGGGAAACGCAAGCAGCTGGATCTTCGTTGTCCGGCAACCGGAACAGGTATCGCTGGTAACCTACGATCATTCTGGTGAAAAGGTGAATGCCTGGCAGGGATGGTACCCGGAAAAAGAGATCATAACCAGCCAGATAGTTACACCACGGGAGCTCTTTGAAAAGAACCGGGAGCAGATTTTCCCGGCACCACTGGCGATCACTTCCGGGTCAAGAGAACTTGCCCTGGCAGAAGGTACCTATTATCTCACCATAACCGGCCAGGGAAACACAAGGCACCTCGTATTCGATGCAAAGACAGGGGCGTTGATATCATCAAATGACTGACGATTCCGGGATAATATCGATAGACTTTCTGGCAGGTTTCACCATCTTCCTGATTGCCTTTATCTGGGTGGCAACCATGATACCGGGGCTGTTTATCGGCATTCAGTCACCTACGATAGATTACGATGCCGTCGCCTACCGGACGGGAGTGATTCTTGCAGAGGATCCGGGGGCTGTCGGACCGCTGGTAACCGGTAACCAGCCATGGGAGATCCAGAATGACAAACGTGATGTTGCACGATTTGGTCTTGCGGTCTCAAAAGAAACCCCCCGCATTCTCGATGAAAAAAAGGTGAATCGTTTTTTCTGCCTCACGGCTTTTTCCTATCCGGAAGATTATCAGAAACGGGTGATCTTCGGCGACTATCCCTACCAGTTCAATATTTCCCTCAGGGCGGTCGGGGAGGATACCCCCCGGTTTGTCGGCGATGTTGTTCCGGACAATTACCCGTACGGGTATATCCGCAGGGATGTGAAAATCAAGGGTTCAAGCAATACAACGATTGGGGAGAAATTGATCGAGGCGCATGGCTACAAGAATACCGAGAATGTAACAAAAAACGAATTCAGAATTGTGATCAATTCATCACACCTCCTTACCGGTAATGTAGGTGAAATTGACGATCCAAACGGGGATATTATGTACCGGATCAACCCGACCGGTGATCGAATTGTTATCAATATTACTGATCTGGATAAGACACGAAATACGGTTGCACATCCCACTATGCCTAAAGTCAATTTGTCAGGAGTAAAATTCTACCAGACGCACACCGGGGATTCGAACCTCTATGTCTTTTCACCGGTAGCGGCATTTGAGAATTATACCTATGTTAACTGGAGTGCTGTTGCGGTAAAACCCCCAGTTAATATCACGGATAGCAATCTCTCGATGGTTTTTGAACCGGGGTTTTTCTCCAGTACGGATAAGTACGGTGCGATCTACATCAACCTGACTTTTGAACTGGATCCTCCCCAGCAGTACCTGAATAACACCCGTACCCGTCCCTTTGATTACAATTACTATCCCGCAAATGTTACACAACCCGTCCTGACTGACGCGGTCATGGAGGTGGCAGTGTGGTAAACACGGGGGGGCAGCTGTATACCATCGAGGGTGTTGCCGCGGGCCTGATCATGCTCCTTACCGCGTTTATCGTAGTCAACAGCACATCTGTGTATACGTCAGGGGACACGCATATCAGCGATATGCAGATTGAAGTGATCGGGAGTGATGCCCTGGGCCTGATGAATACTGCACCCAACAGTACGCCTGGCAAGAGCCCGCTCCAGTTAATGGTTGAAAATAATGATAAGGACGCATTCGTCAGGATGTTTAATGATACGGTGAACAACAGGACCCTACAGAAACGGGATAGTATCCAGTTCATGGCAAATGTAACCTATGTGAAACCGGATAACACTCTCAATATGAGTACACCCCTTGGCAGGTCCCGCAGTCTGACCGGGGGAGAACATGCCGTGCGTGTTTCCCAGTGGGTGATTGTAGAGTCGAAGATTCCCGAATCAGGCACTATACGCAAACGCGCTGAACTCGTGGAGGTGCTCTTATGGCGGGATTAAAAGACGATGCACAGTGGATCGTGCTCATGGGATTTGTCGTGAGTTTCAGCCTGTTCTTTATTGCGATAGTGCTCAACCAGTCAACAGTAGTGGGGCAGACAACGGCAGAATCGGTATTGGAATTCCCGAAAAACGATATCCGGGGAGTAAGGGATGTGATCATTCAGTCAGCATTCCTGGATGACGATGTTGGGCATGTATTTGATAACCAGACACATGTACAGAATGAGATCCGAATCCTTTCTTTGAGCAGGCAGGATTCCGTAGTGAATTTCTCGACCACACAACCCACGGTGAGTAATCCCTATACCTATGTCGATATTCATTACCGCAACGGGGTGACCGAATACAATGAGATCTGGAGATCAAAATAGAAGATACCATCTGTGCCACGATGCCGGTGCTGCAACAATGCTGGGATACATCATTATATCGGGGATTCTCATGGTCCTCTTCGTTGTCCTGCTCCTTCTCATAAATGCGAATTTTATGGAGGGGCCCGCAAATACCCTTACATATTCAGCATTTACCGATATCAGTAACGGCGTCTCCACCCGGATCGTTGACATCTATGCCATTGCCCCCGAAACGGGAAATATTACCTCACGGTTTGACATCCCGGATGATATCGCGGGACGGGGATATGTTGTTGAGATAGGCAATACTGCCGGTGATGATCCAACAGCCCAGACCGTAACGATATCGAGAGATACGATTATCACCAACGTGGCAATCGCCGGAATCGGTTCGACACGAAGGGCCGGGGGGAATACCTCGGGGGCAGGTATGAACAGGATAAGTTATGATTCCGGAGGATTTTAATGACGGGCCGTAGCAGGGGGAAATCCGGTACTTCAGGGGTGTCCGAATCAATCGGATTCTTACTCATCTTTACGATAGTGATCACCGGGATCGGCTTAGTAACCCTGTACGGATACCCGATGCTGCTGCAACAGCAGATAAGCGCAGATGAACAGATCATGGAAAAGAACATGATCGTGTTGCAGAACGATGTGAAAAGTCTCGCGTACAAGACCGTGCCATACAAGGAAACGGCCCTTAAGGTCGGGGGCGGGACACTTACCGTATACAATTCGAGTTCTTTACCCTCAACTTCATCGATAAAGATCTACGATAGTGGTACCATTTACGTTGATGCATTCAGGTCTGGAGATTTAATGTACTCCTCTGATTCGACCGGCACAGACATCTCCCTTCAGAACGGAGCGGTTGTCCTGCGACTGCACGCGGAGCCGGGATCGGTGATGCTCGCTGAGCCCCGGTGGTTCTATGACAGTCAGACAAAAACCATGGTTATCAATCTCGTAAATATCACCAGCATAACAGAGCAATCACTGGCGGGGGTTGGCACTGTACAGATGGCTTTGGGTGAGACCCTATACCAGAAAACAGATACGCCCCCCCTTGTATCTCCTGTATACTTTGAATATACTCCTGATCCGGTGCAGGATTACTCGATAGCCTGGGACAACTACTTTAAAAACACCCTGGGAATGACACTGATAAGTGGAACACCGGGGACGGGAGGGATGGTGAAGTATCAACTGCCACCCACCACTACATTGGTTATCAAACAATACGAAGTGAATATCAGATCACTCTGATCTTTTTTCTGACAGGCAGATCCGTTGAAAAAGATAGAAGGGACTTTACCACACACAAAAATACTGATGAGGGGATTAATGCAGGTATTGTCGACCTTTTTTTCTGTTGAAACGCATATAAACGGTGTTCACTCCTGAACCATGAAAACGCTCACGATGCCTGCGGCCACAGGCACACAGAATGAAAATGGAAGTTCCATTTCCATATTAAATTGTAAAAAAAAGGATGGCTCCCGCCCCAGGGCCTGCTATGGATATCTTGTATCCATGGGTCCCTGTGGCCCGACGGCCATGTATACTCTCTCCGAGGCACGGCGGGGCAGTGATTTTTCAAGAGTCTGCTTTTTAGTCACTGATCTGCCGCGGGGGTGCCCCGTCGGGGGCGGCGGCGTTCATCACAACTAATTGAGAAGGTATGAACAATCCTGAATCACATCTGTCTATTCAATTTTCAGGAAAAATTTATGAAAGACCTTCGGACGATGCACATCAAGAGCAGGAAACTGCTGTTTGTGATAGATTGCATCCCTGAGAATCTACAACGGTTCACTGAACGCCGGGAACAATCTCATCCCCGTCACTGCACGTGAGGCAGTGCGAGCAGGATCATCATCCCCACACCAAAGCAGACAATCAGCAATCCGGATATCCGGTTGATCAGCTTCAGGTGCCCGGCACTGATGCGGGAACGCACGGAGCCAATAGAGCCACAGAGAACGATCCACCAGAGTGTCGAACCGAAAAACACCCCGCCAACAAACTCCGTTGCGGAAAGAACAGAATTTTCATGAAATACCACGCCAAAGCCGGGCAGGATGGCAACAAAGAAGATAAGTGTCAGGGGATTTGCAATCGCAATGACCACCATTGACAGGTAATCCTTAAAGTATGTCTCGTGCTCGGTTTTCACGCTCAGGGGTGCAGGTATCGTGAGGAAGATTCGTATTCCCACCAGGATAAGAACCAGACCGGCTGCAAGACGGAGGGAGAACTGGTAGGCGATGAACAGCCCGGAAATGGCGGTCAGGCCGAAGAAGGTGACTCCGGCATAAAAAGAATCTGCGGTTGCCACACCGATTCCCGATATGATCCCATGGAGCCTGCCATCGGCAATCGCCCGCTGGATGCACAGGAGAGCAATCGGACCAACCGGTACGGCAAGGGTGAGACCGATGATCATTCCCTGGATAAATACGCTGGTATCCACGTGTGCACCTGCCGGGTCTTATTCCCCGGTTGACCGGACGATGAGTACGACACTGCTGACCGGATTTTCCTGAACGGGCAGCTCACGGGTCCGATCCCGGGGGCTGTATTCCTACCATACATTCCTCTTTACCGATGTTGAGGGTTTCGGTACAATCTCATCCGTGCAGAGTTGGATTATCTGGTGTAGATCTGAATCTATCTTTTAGGAAAGAGGAGGCTGCTTATGAGAGAGAAATTCTCATACGAGTTCCTCTCGCTCGTGCGGGGGTTGACATTGGATCCTTCGAAGATCCAGTCCCCATCAGAATTATCCCTGCTTGCAACCAGTTGTCCCATGATTCATTTATTTTTAGTCCAGTCGGGAAATGCAAAACAGAAAAAGACAACCGCGAGAAGGGGTATCTCACAGGATAACAACGGAACTATGGGAAATGAGAACATGCGGGGAGCCGGATTCGAACCGACGAACTCCTTCGAGAATAGATCTTGAGTCTATCGCCGTTGGCCAGGCTTGGCTATCCCCGCTTGGTGTGGGATAATGTTGGTGAAGGGAATAAATAAGCTCACCTGATCCGACGGGGCGGTATCGTTCTATCCGGCGGGTTACAATTATTCCCTGTGCCCGTTGACCGGCTCCATGATCGAACAGTGTTTGCATTCTTCGCACTCGACCTCCAGCGTGGAATGGTGAATGTGATACTTTTCCAGCCGCTTTCTGATCTCCTGCTTCATCTCCCCGATTTTAACCACATCCGGTTCACAGGAATAGATATGGGCGTCGAGCACGTGGATATCGGAGCTGAGGCTCCAGATGTGGACGTGGTGCACACCGGCAACTCCCTCAACTGCCGTCATATCTGCAATGAGCGCGTCAAAGTCCACAGATCCCGGTGCGAACTGGAGGAGGATTGCAATAGTCTCGCGCAGGATGCCGGCAGCCGAGACAATGATCAGGACCGCGATGAATCCCGAAAGGATGGGATCGACGAGCACCTGCCCGGTAAACGCGATCCAGACTGCTGCGGCAATCACCGCAACCGAAGAAACCGCGTCACCGATTACATGCAAAAAGGCACTCTTCACATTCAGGTTGTGGCTTCCGTGCAGCAGGAACGCAACAGCTATATTGGCAATAAGACCGGTCACGGCAACAGCACCCATGAGACCGCTCTCAATCGGTGCGGGGTTCAGCAACCGCTGCCAGGCTTCCCATAAGATGATCCCGCTTACTGCCATCAGCAGCAGGGAATTGATAAAGGCTGCAAAAATCTCCGCCCGCAGGAACCCGTACGTCCGTTCCTTGGAGGGGAGCTGTGTTGAGAGCGTGATCGCTCCCAGAGAAAGGATGAGCGCCAGTACGTCGCTGAACATGTGGCCGGCATCGCTGACCAGCGCAAGCGAACCCGAGATCATGCCACCAGCGAGTTCGACGATAAAAAAGAGGGCTGTGATGGCCAGTGCTAACTGCAGATTTTTCTTATAATCCCGGTGCGTGTGGACCATGCTCTGCCTGCATGGATGTTGGCGGGGTGATAAAAAAAGATGCAGGTCAGGGATCATACGGTCAGCAATACTGAGAGAATCCAAAAAGGGAGGACCATTACAGGCTCCTCATAATTGATGGAAACAGGACGGGGTCTTGTATCACATGAAATCCGCCAAGCCCAGCTGCTGCTCTTTCTCCTCGCCAAACGTGGACTGGATGGCAAGGTCGATAACCTCGACCCGCTGCTTGGTGTACTCCGAGACCTTGTATTTCCGGCAGATCTCCCGTGACATCTCAAGATATTTCTTCACCGAGCCTTCGTGCACCGTGGGGATGATGTTGCCATTGCACGGGTGCTTGCCCTTGAACTTGACGCACTTGCCGGCAAGCGGCATCCGGCGGTAGCTCGTGTTGCACTTCGTGCACCGGAACTTCTGCTTCGAGAACGCCGACAGGTTGCCCATCAGGTCGCGGATGAAATGCGTGTTGAGCACCCGCTCGGCCACATCGTCGGCATCGACCGCCCGGATCTTCTCTGCCAGCACCAGTTCGGCCTCGAGCTTGTCAGTCATCGTCTTGAGCTGGGTGTACATCGATTCGATAGGGCCTGCCGAGATATCCGACGTGTCGTGGGTGAACTGGAATCCCTCGAGCTGGGCGGGAGTGCCGATCCGGTTCTCAACCCGGTCGATGAGTTTCACAATCGTCTTTGGCTCGATATAATTGAGTGCCCCTGTGTACACCTCGATCGGGTAATGGTCGCAGACATCGACGTTCAGGGCTTCCTTGTCGATCTGGGCAGGATCGATCCGGCTCGTCAGCACAAGCGGGGCATCCATCGACCCGCCCCGGTTCTGGGGCAGGAACGAGCGCGAGAAGTTGATCAGCCCGTCGAGCAGCAGCATGATGCAGTCCTCATCCCCGTCGCACTGTCCGGTGAAGATGCCGTTTGCGACCAGCGTATGGTCATCGGCAACAGTCAGGCAGTAGACCCGCTCGTCAGGTGCCGGCACAATGTCGATGGCCCGGATGCGGTCCGAGATCACGTTCATCCCCTCCAGCACCGGCACTGCGTCCCCGACCTTGAGTTCGAGCGCCCGGATCTTCCGGAGGTATGCGGTGTCCCAAACGAGCATCGCGTGATCGGGCGTGACAGCGATATCCTTGCCCATTGCCGTCGTGATCCGGAGCAGGGTAGCCGGGGAGCGGTGGATGGAGACCGTAGTGACCTTCCGGAGGTGCATCACGCCGTTTGTATCGATGGTGCGGGTATAATACGGGCGGGCCGGGTCCGAGTAGTAGGTGCCGAGCTGGTCGATGCCCGGGCGACTCACGTCGAAGTTTTCCAGCACAAACTTCCGGATCGGGTGCCGGGTCCATGACTTCCTGTCATATACCTCGATCAAGGTATCGCCAAAGAAGCAGTTGCGCCGCTTGGCGGCATGGAAGAACGGGTGGGCATAGCCAACGTCCGCTCGGGTGAACCCGATGATCCGGGCAAGCACCCCGGCACTCGTATGCGGGGCAAGGCCTATGACGAGATGCCCCACGAGATCGTCGGGTTTCTCGATGTTGTAGAACGGGGGAAGGCCGTAGACTTTCACGAGCAGGTCGTCCATGAACTTTGCCACACTCACCATATACTCGGCGCAGGAATCCGAGACAAGGAGATCCTGTGCATGGAGTTCGACCACCTGCTTACCGTTCTGGAGATCGTACCCGTGCGTGTCCCTGGTGTAGCCCAGCGAGCGGAGTTTCTCGACCGGTACCCGCACCTCATCGGGCCGGATGTGGGTGAGCGGCAGGTCGATCATGTCAAACCGGGTGGTCCCGTCCTTAAAGACCCAGATGTTCCGTATCCCCCGCAATACTCCCTTCTCCATCGCCTCGACAGATTTCTCCTTCGAGATCATGCCCTTGACGCCCTTGACGAGCGCGACGGCATCGGTCTTCATCCCGAGGCGGGCCATCACCCTGGCATATTCCCCTTTCACATCCAGTTTGAGCCGCTGGGAGCAGGTGGCCTGGCCGTCACAGCCGGGACACCGGGGCAGAGTGGTCTCCCTGCCGCATTTGGTGCAGGTGAAGACCGCAACCGTATGTCCCCCGCACTTGTCGCACCGGTTGAGATAGGTCATCTCCTGGCACTCGGAGCAGCGCCTGCGGCCAACTTCGATCTCGATGATCCCGCATTCCTTCTGGATGCCGATCTCGGTATCGTTCTGGTCCTCCTGTTCGATATGGGAGGACGCAGACTGGAACGAGCGCCGGGCACCCCCGGTATCGCCGAGGGGAAAGAGGACATGCGGGGGAGGATTCATCTTCCGGGGCTTGGATTTGCCCGGTCTCCCCATGCGCCCGCCGATCCGTGTCCCCGAACGGGAACGCATCTTAAAGCCGGAAAGGTGCTGGACGAGAGCAAGCTGGTTAGTATCCGGGGCATTGGTCCAGACCCCGCGTTTTTTCAGGGTATCATCCAGCCCGAGGCAGGCGATGAATGCCCGGTACAGGTGGATCTTCACGCGCCCGTCCCGCACGATATGGGGAAGGAGGAGGGTTTCGAGGATATCCTTGGTCAAGGGTTCAAGCGGGAGCTGGAGATGATCATCGACAATCTTCCCGGTACCCGCAACAGCATCGGCAAGCGTACGGATCTGGTCCAGAGTGATATCGTCCCAGAACCACGTGTATGCGGGATGGAGGTACCCCCCCGCCCGGGCAAAGGCGATAGCCTCCCCCTCATCTTTTGGGGATTTTGTGCCCGGTTCGCTTTCGAGGAGCCACCATTCGTCGCAGTAGCCGGAGGGCACGAGCGGGTGGTTGTTCTCTAAAAATTCCCCGTACGAGATGAGGATCTCGCCCACATCGAGAATCCTCTCGATCGCGGGCTGGAGCCGCTTTGCCGTGGCTTCGTCATCGATCCGGAGAACGTCGCCACCGGTCAGGCGCACGGTCGGGCCTTCGATCGAATCCACCGGCACCACACCGCAGGCCTTGCCCGGCCGCTCGGTCTTCATCTGGGTGCCGGTGGCAAGGAACTCGCCCAGCACATACAGGGTAGCCGGGTGAAAACCGGCAGCGGCAAACCCGGTATTGCGTGAACGGCCGTACCGGAGCCTGAAGCCGCCTTTTCTCATCGGGTAGGCAAAGACCGGTCTCCCGCCGATCAGGTCGCGGAGATACTTGTCCAGCGGCTTGATGCCAACGGTTTTCTCCTCATCGCCGGACTTCGAGGCGCCGGCAATGAGCTTGTCGAGCCAGTCCCAGCCCTCCATCTTCATCTTCTCGACACGGCTCTTGAGCTTGCGGGCCTTGCCGGCGATACCTTCCCCGATAACGAGCGCCATACCCCCCCGCACGGTATTGGTCTCAACCCGCTCGAGGTTCCGGTGCCCGGATACCTCTTCCTGCTCGGTGGCTTCGCCGTCGATGCAGACCGGGCAGTTCTCGATGATGAGCCGGATCTCCGCCTCGCTCGGCAGGTACTGGAGGTTCATGATCGAGTTGTACTGCCGGATCTCCTCGATGTACCGCTCCACTTCTTCCTGCCGGGGGATGTACCGGTTGATACCCAGTTTCTGGCGGACATAATCCCCGACCAGCACCGAGAGTGCCTGTGCTGTCCCGCCGGCACTCCGGATCGGTCCTGCATAGAAGATCATCAGGTACTGGCTGCCATCGTCATTCTTGCCAAGCTCGATCTTTGCAATCCCTTCAGTGGGGGCCGCAACGACACCTTCGGTGAGCAGGGCCATCGCCGTACGGATGGAATGATCGAGAATCTCATCAACAGAGGTCTCCCCGAACTTCCGGGCAACAAAGTCGTCACCGATACGGAGCGCGATCTCCTCACGCGACATCTGCGCTTCGAGTTCGCGGATCCGCACCGCTACCCCTTTGATCCCGAGCAGCGCCTCCACCCGGTCGGCAAGATCGCTGGCTATGGGGATTTCGACATCAAGAGAAGGGTCGAGGCCACGGGAACGGGCTTCCTTTGCTATCGCTATCGCGTGATGCAGACCCTCCATGAGGGACTTTTCATAAGCCTCCATGTCGGGCGAGAGCACTAACATTACCGGTACGATGGTCCGGGAGGAGATTTATCCCTTCGGTTTATCTCATTGCAAAATGCTCATCAGTATTTCGTGGGATAAGGGGAAATCTGAAAATTTACTGATAAGAAATCCATTTTTCCCAGCATTCAATTTTCTCTGGGGCAGTATGGAGGGTGACCCCCTCTCTCCCCCAGAGGGGGAAGCAGCCCAAGGGGAGTATCCCCTTGACCCCCTCGCAGAGTTCCTCTACCTAGACTATTGCAATAGGGTGATGTTCAGGCACGGTCAGAAGTATGAGGTTTTATTCCAGTTCAGGTAATTGATCCGCCGCGGGGGCGCCCCGTCGGGGGCGGCGGCGTTCATCACATCCGGGGGTATGGGGGCATCAGCCCCCATCTTGTAATCCACTCAAAAAAGAGACACAAAACAGAATATCCAGCTCAGCTCTTATCCTCATCGCCCTGGATCTTCTCGACCATCGCGGGCAACCCGGTCTCGCCCATCTGCCAGAGAGTCAGGGAAGCACAGGTGCGGAGTACTGCATCAGCATCGTCCAGCCGCCGTGTGAGGGGTTCAACGGCGGGTTTTCCGATCCGGCAGAGCGCCCGCGAGAGATACCCCCGCAGATCCGCATCATCGCTTCGCATTGCATCGATCAGGGGTTCAATGGCAGGGACACCTGTGTTCCCGAGCGCAGCTGCGGCATAGCGCCGGAAATCCGTTTCCCGGTTCACCCGCATCGCAGCGATCAGCGGGGTGATTGCCGGTATGCCTATACGGGAGAGGGCAACTGCCGCATACCAGCGATGATCATTGTCCGGCGAATTCGCAAGTGCCTTGATCAGGAGTGGGATCGCAGGTTCCCCACAGTCCCCGAGTGCCTGTACCGCTGCATGCCGTATATCAATCGACGGGTCTCCGAGTGCTGCAATGAGTTTGTCGATCTGCTGCTCATCGGACATTTGCGGATCGGTAGGGGGTTTCTGCTGTGCCATGATTACCTCATTTTCTCAGATTGCATTCTTTTTTTGGGGTTCCATCCCGTATCCTGCACACCAGCGGTTCAACCGCCGGGATCAGGATAGCGTCGATTGCATCGGCTATTGCCTGCCGCTCATCATCATCCGCATTCTCGAGGAGCTGGACAAGAGGCTCGATTGCATCTGCGTTTTTCAGCTCCCCGAGTGCAGTCATCACTTCGATACGGGTCTCTCCCTTTGCGCCCTTTAAAAAACCCAGCAGGGGACCAAGAGCAGGAGTGCCGATGGATGCGAGCGCAGCTGCAGCTTCTGCCCTGACCATAGCCTGTTCATCCGCGAGTGCAAGGATCAGCGGTTCAACGGCACTGGCATTTTTAATTTTTCCCAGTGCCAGTGCCGCCCCCCGCCGCGTAGCCGGATCCCCTGATTTAAGTGCTTGGATGAGGTGCCCGACTGCTATTTCACCGATCATGCTGAGTGCATGTGCAGCCCGGCTTCTCACAAACCGGTCGTCATCGGCAAGGAGCGCGATGAGAGGATCGATGGCATCCGGGTTCCCGATCTCACCAAGCGCAATTGCGGCTTTCCAGCGGACATCATCATCCGGGTACTGGAGTGCTGCGATGAGCGGCCCTACTGCAGGATTTCCCAGCTTTGAGAGCGCTTCTGCCGCTTTCCACCGCACACCGCTGAACTCGTCCCGCTTTAATGCAGTGATGAGCGGCCCGACCGCTTTTTCGTCGCCGAGGTTTCCCAGCGCTTCTGCGGCCTCGTACTGGACCTGGGGTTCCTTATGTTCCAACAGGCGGGCAAGACCTGCAATATCCCCTCGCTCCGTGAGTTTTTTTACATCCGGCCTAAGAAGTTCCGCGGGATTGAAACGGTCAAAAAAAGCCAGTTCCACCACAATGGGCACCATAAGGTAAAGGAGGCGTTTCTGCCGGAAAAACCGCGGAATGAATTCCATCTGATGATACGTTAGCAAAGGAGAGATAAATGAATTGTGTGTTGTTCGTCAGGGAGATCGTATCTATCGATGAGAAATTGGTAAACATTTCCATGAGGTTCAATACCACCAGTAAACACTTATCGGAACGAAAATCTCTGTTCCGGAAAGAAAGTACCGCGGTGATTTCAAATCGGGAATAGTTCTCAGTCAGAGAGATGAGAACACCGGTAAGATAGTAACAGGTAATAATTTACGGGCAGATACTGAAAGGCGGTGCATCAATACGAGCAGGATCACTGTTTTGTGATCGGCAATCGAATACCTGCTATTACCAGCGCTCTGCACCGGAACCGGTTATTATGGAACAACTCATGATCGTCAACATCCTGCTCATCTGTATATTTATTCTTGTACTGGTGCTCCCGTTCAAAGTCAAAAGGATAGAAGAGAATCTTGAGGTGTTTCTCTTCACCTGCGGAATTGCTGCACTGAGCGTTGCCACTTTTGCGATTGTGAACGGCGAAACATTCGGATGGACAACGGCAATAGTCCTTGAGGCACTTGCTGCTCCGATCATGATCACAACGGTTGCCGGTATACCCGTAGGTATTGTCCAGATCGTTCTCATCATGGGATTGGTTATTTATTTTGCCCACACGCAGATCCAGGCGGCCATCCAGACCATGGTAAACCGGGTGCCAATCTCCATCATCGTTTTCTTCCTGATCTGTGGTCTTGGTATTGTATCCAGCATTATCTCAGCAATTTTAGCTGCCATCATCCTCGTAGAAATTATCTGCGCCCTCCCGCTCGGACGGCAGGAAAAGATCGGCGTTACGGTGATCTCCTGTTTTTCTATCGGCCTGGGGGCTGCCCTCACACCGCTTGGTGAGCCGCTCTCGACAATCGCCATCTCCAAACTGTCCGGCGATCCGTACCATGCAGGATTTACCTTCCTTCTCGATCTGCTGGGGATCTATGTTATCCCCGGTATCCTTGCACTCGGGATTCTTGGGGTGATTTTCCTGCAGCGGCAGGGTACCGGCACGGAGGGTCTTGAGTGCCGGCTCGTCCGCGAGAGCATCCGCGATGTCGTGATCCGCGCAGGTAAAGTGTACCTGTTCATCATGGCCCTGGTCTTCTTGGGAGAGGGATTCAAGCCGCTCATCCTTGAGTATATCATCCAGATACCATCAGAGGGTCTTTACTGGGTGAATATCGTATCTGCGGTTCTCGACAATGCGACCCTTGCTGCAGCAGAGATCGGGCCGCAACTCAGCCTGATCCAGATTAAAAGCGCACTGATGGGACTTTTAATCGCCGGGGGTATGCTGATTCCCGGCAACATTCCCAATATCATTGCAGCCGGCAAAATGGGGATCACCAGCAAGGAGTGGGCGAGATACGGCTTACCCCTTGGACTTGCCCTGATGCTCATTTTCTTTGCGATCCTTTTCGTGCCCGCGTACCTGGGCATTACCTGAATAACCCCTTTTTCACCTGCACGGTGTTCGCTATCCGTCAATGCGGGGGATTCCTGCCGCAGCATTACAGGCAGTAAAGAATTGCAGAAAAATGCAGGGATAAATCCGAAGACACTCCGCTTTTACCCGAATGTCCCCCCCTGCTTATCGCAGACATTTGAGGAAGAGGAGCCCTGGCAGAATCATGGTTTTCTTTCCCTGACGGGACATAAGAAACTATTTATTCACCTTCGATGGTATAGACCAATTGAATATATCAGGAGGTGTCTCAACGCAATGGCCCAGAATATTTTAACAGCGATTAATGCCCTGAAAAACACGGCTGTTGGGAGATGCCGCCAGCGAATCGAAGAGGCAGCCCAGAAAGCGCGTGAACTACGGGGACGCGGGCAGACGGAAGAGGAGAAGGCGCGATCCGGGGCCGCCACTCCCCAATGCGGGGTTACTTCGATCCTGAAACGCAAGCACGGGCTGTAACGGAGGTAAGGATATGGAAAAGACACTGCTCCAGCAGATTCGGGAAAAAGAACAGGATGTGGCAAAAAAGATAGAAGATGCGAGAGCCGGAACGGAAGCATCAATTGCTGCAGCAAGAACTGATGCAGAAAACCTGTTGTGCACCGCAGATGCCGAAGGAAAAACCGCAGCTGAAGAGGTGTACTGGCGGGAAAAAGGCAGGACCGGGGCCCGGATTGAACAATTGAAACAGGAAACGGGACTTAAAGCAGAAACCGAAGCAGAAAAAGGCAAAAAAAACATTCCCATGGCTGCGGATGCCATTGTACGCTATGTGACCATGAAGTAGCCCGGTAATGTCCGGCAGGGAACCGTATGCTCCAGCAGATGAAAAGAATCCAGGTGATAGGGCCAAAACCGGCATTCAACCATGTCGTTGACCTGTTGTACCAGGAAGGGACACTTCATCTCGAAGATGTATCGCAGTCGGTCTCTCCAAAGGAGATCCCCTTACAAAAAGTGGTACTGGATACCGCAACCGATGTAGCTGAAGTGTTGGGAAAGATCAACGGGATCTTTTCCACACTTCCCAAAGTAACCGATGATACGGCACGCCAGCGGGAAGTCGCACTGTCCATCCGAAAACAGGATCATGAACAGGTCCTGTTGCGCGCGCAGGAAATTATCCGGAAACTTGAGAATACCACCCGGGATCTTGCATCGCGGAAGAGTGAACTTACCTTATCCGTCACGGCCTTAAACCGTTATGCAAAAGTCCTCGATATCCTCCAGCCGCTCGAACGCGAACTGCCCCTGCTGGAGGGATTTGAAGTCACGATCCTCTTAATCTTAAAAGAACACAGCGATGTCGTTGACCTGATAAAAAAGGAACTGGAAACGATCACCAGCAACCAGTTCGAGATGACATCGACAAATGTTGATGCGGATACGATCGCTGCCATCATGGTCTTTAACAAGCGCCATTCCGAACAGGTCCATTCCTTCATTTACTCGGTCAATGTGAACGAGGTGCGCCTGCCCCGGGAATATATGGGAAAACCGTTTTACGAGATGTTTGCCCTGATCGAAGAGAACAAGCTCCGGGCAGCCGATGAGATTAAGAAAATCGATGATGACCAGTTGACCCTTGCATCCGACTGGTACCAGGAACTGGCGATCCTCAAAAAAACCCTTGAGGATATGAACGACGAGCTGGGGGCATTTTCGAATTTTGCCCTGTCGGAATATACCTTCGTCATCATGGGATGGATTCCCAAAAAAAAGGTGCAACAGGTAAAAAAATCCCTGGCAGATGTGTTCTCTGATCGGGTTATCGTAAAAGAACTGGACACAACGGAAAAGGATATGGAAAAAGCGCCGGTCTTTTACGATAATCCCCGCTGGGTAAAACCCTTCGAAGTCATCATGCAGCTCGTCTCCCCTCCCCGGTACCGGGAGATCGATCCCTCCCCGATCCTTGCAATCTTTTTCCCGCTCTTTTTTGGGATCATGGTGGGCGACATCGGGTACGGGATCGTCATTCTTCTCATCGCCCTGCTCATCAAAAAGATGTACGGGGCTATTGCCTTTGCCGCAAGCATGGCAGACATCCTCATCATCTCGTCGATCCCGACCATCATCTTCGGCTGGTTATTCGGAGAATTTTTCGGGGATTTCGGCGAGATCATGGGATGGATTCACCCGGTTCATTTCCTCGGGATCACGTGGAACCGGGTCGAGGCCATGATCCCCATGCTGATCCTTGCGGTCATGATTGGCATCATCCATGTCTTTTTAGGTCTCATCATCGGGATGCGCAATGCGATCATCACCAAGAGCAAAAAGCACCTTGCTGAAAAAGCCGGTATGCTGCTCATGCTCACCGGGCTCATTACCGCGGTCATCATGCTGGCCGGTCTTGCCCCGGAGACGGCGGCCTATCCTGCCGGGATCCTGGTAATTATCGCTCTGCCCCTGATCCTCTTTGGGGCGGGGGTATTCGGGACGATCGAGGTCATGAGTACCGTAGGCAACATCCTCTCCTATGCCCGGCTGATGGCAATCGGGATGGCATCCGTGATCCTTGCCATGGTAGCAAACCGGCTCGGGGAGTCGTTCGAGATCGCGATCATCGGTATCATCGTCGCATTGCTGCTGCACGCACTGAATATTGTGCTTGCCATGTTCAGCCCCTCTATCCATTCAATGCGTCTGCATATCGTGGAGTTCTTCTCGAAGTTTTATACCGGGGGCGGCGTGGTGTACAAACCGTTTAAGAAGGCGGTTGTAGATGAGGTTGTGAGGTAGGTTCCGGAGGGGGTCTGGTTCAGGAGCGGTCCTAGGATATGGGGGCTTCCTGTAATCGTAAGGCAATAGTTTACCATTTGGACCGATGGATGCCGGATTTTTTTATTAAACTTTGGTTAACTTTTTTCAATCAAAGTCCGGTTAAATTTTTTTAATCAAGATCCGATTGAAAATTTTTAGGCAGAGTCTGGTTGAAAAATAGAAATCAAGGTCTGCTGAATTTTTCAAACGATTCCCGGTCCAAAATTTTTCCCCCATCATAGATTTTTTTTAAAAATGCGATCTCAATTCAGATTCTTTAAGATTTCTCCCGACAAAAAAGGTGATAAAAAAATTTCAAAATTGTTTCCGGGAAAATTTTCCCGGTCCCAAAAAAAAAATTATGGCGCTGCGTACGGTGCAGACTCATTCATGCCGAGGAAGTCGAGCCCGTTCAACCCGTACTCGACCGGTGCCTTCTGGGATCCGATATGCGGAAGTCCCTTGAACCGCACGAGCCACGAGCCGTTTATCTGCGTGGTCATCCGGGCTGCAACCGCATCGGGCGTAATGACATCGGCCGTACCTTCTACCAGCATGACATCCTTCTGGATGCCGGATAGCTTGTCCCATGACCCGTTCCAGGCGAGGTCAGCTTCTGCTTCATGCCGTATCCCCTCAGGATAGGTCGAATTGGGAGCGGCAACCGATTCGAGAATGCCGAGCAGTGTTTTTGTTTCCGGGATACGGACGCTGTAGGAAACAGAATCGAGAACCAGTTTCCGGACGCGTTCGGGGTGATCGATGACCAGCTGCTGGGCGATCGAGGATCCCATGGACACGCCGTACACATGCATGCTGTCATACCCGAGAGCGGGCATGATCGCGGCAGCGTCATCGGCGTACAGGGCAATGGTGTGGGTCGCATTATTGTCGCTGCTGTATCCCATCCCCCGGTGGTCGTACGTGTAGACATGGTATTTCGTGGCAAGGATGCCGATGAACGTCTGGTTCCAGGAATCGATGGTCTCGCCGAATCCCGCGAGCATCAGGACCGGTTCACCGGCACCGAATTCCCGGTACCCCAGCGAAACCCCGTTGACTTGAACGTGCTTGACGGGGGTTTCATTGAACGAGACGGTCGGATAGTTGTGCGCTGGTTTTACCTGTTGCTGGGCAGTGGCGCCGGGAGCACTTGTGCAGCCCGCCATGGCGATGAAGCAGATAGTGAGAGCAATTGCCAGGATGAAAATGTGGTTTTTGTTCATAACGGGATCCTCGGTAAAAGGTTTTTCCGATGGTGAAATTTGTGCTTAACCCTGAAAAATAATTCTTTTTGTTTGTCTCCCGGTTCAATCCCGCTTTTTTTCAACAGCGCAAGAACAGGTTTCAATGGCGAATGCAGAATCTCTCAGCGGGCCAGGTCGCTTTTCGCTCATCTCTTTACAGACCGGGTATCGGGATCAGGAAGAGGGGCAGGGTCACGAGGCTGAGGAGATACGTACAGATAATGGCCGATGCGAGTTTTCCGTCATAGCCGTACCGGTCGGCCACTACCGCTGCAATACTCCCGGTTGGAGGAACTGTTGCATCACCGGCAACGTCTCCTACCTGCCTCTCACCCTACATTTCTCCGACGTGATCGCAATATAGAGCAACAGCGGGTCTTTCCATCGCCTTTCTCACCCCCTATGACCTGAAATGGGGTGGCAGAAAACACAGACCAACCGGAGCCCGTTAAATTGCACGGTCGAATTCTGTTTTAAACGCGTATTTTCGAAAAATAATCGATTAAATTGATATTTTCTGTGAGCGTTGGCACATTTTCCACTGGACCCGGAAAATGGATCCAAAAAAGGGCAAACGGAGCCCGTAACGGGCCCGGAATAGATCATCTCCGGACCCCCACAATTGCCCGGAGCCCGACCTTTCCCGGCATGAAAAGAACCCCCTGTTCATACAAATACTCCAGGAGTTTTCGATCGAACAGGGCCTCATTTTCACCTCATCGGAGCCCATTTTGGCGGGATACAGAAATCAGAGTCAGCAAAATGCCCGGATTGAGGGTTTTTGAGAACGGAGTTTACTCGGTTTTTGGGAGGGGAAAATACCACAATTGGGGAAGGAAAAAGGAATCGCTCCTGGGGGCTCTTTGCACTTCGAGCTTCTGCCCCCGCCGCCCGGGCATCCCCCCGCTGGTACAACGGTACAGGGATATTTTAAGAAGGAAAAAAGCCAATGAGAATCAGACAAAGGCGTTGCGAGGTGATTGTATGCCAACAAGTAAGAAACAATTAGTGAAGCTGAACCAGGCGAAGAAGGTCAAGGCAGAAGAACTTTCGAAGCAGGCTGCTGCGGGCAGCGAGAGCGCCAAGAAGAAGCTCAAGAAGCTCGATAAAAAACTCAAGTGAGCCGGATAATTTTTTGCCGGGGAGACCCGGAACTTTTTTTTAACCGGATCGCCCGGAAGGATTGATAAAAAAATTCCAGCGGGGCTTCCCGCTCCCGACTTCCACTGAGAAGATCGAATGATCCGGATAATTTTTTTCAATCACGATCATAAAGGCGATGAAATTTTTTTGCTCTGTAGAATTCATTTAGAAAACTCTGATCGCTCTCGGGGGCTTCGCCCCCGCCACTGGGGCACCCCCCATTGCGATGACGATGTATTACCTGTAACCTTACTCGGGCTATCGCACTGCGCCCGTCCCCCAACGGGGGACTGGTGGCGCAAGAGGGGGGCAACATATTATAAAAAAAGGTTTTCTACAGAGCAAAAATTTTCATTCAGGGTCCGGTAAATTTTAAAATCAAAGTCTGCCCGGGATTTTTCAACCAAGGTCTGCTGATGCCGGATACATTTCTCACTCGCCATCGCAAGAAAATATTTCCACCCCCAACTGACCGGAAACATTCCCGGTCACGCAACCGAAATCAAACCCGCACCCTTCATCAGTTCCCTGTACCAAACTTTTGTCCATGGAATCCCCGGCCGGCCATGACGTCATCAAAGACCCGCTCCAGCAGAAACTCCTCCTGATCCTCGTCTCGGTGGCGGGCTTCATGGGATCTCTCGACACCACGATTGTCAACATCTCGCTCCCCACGATGGCGACATACTTCGATACCTCCATCACGATAGTCTCGTGGGTCGCGATGGCGTACCTCCTGACGCTCTCTGCCACCCTCATCGCGTTCGGCAGGTTTGCCGATATCCGGGGATACCGGAAAGTCTACCTCTGGGGATTTGCAATCTTTGCCATTGGATCGCTTGCCTGCGGCATGCTCTCCATGACCATCGGTGAACTGATTGGCTTCCGGATTCTCCAGGCAATCGGGGCGGCGATGCTCCAGGCCATTGGTGGTGCGATGATCACGATGTATCTGCCGGCCGCGAGCCGGGGCAAGGCGCTCGGTATCATGACCACGTTCGTCTCGGTCGGGGTTGCAGCCGGGCCGGTGCTCGGCGGGTTCCTCACCACGTACCTGAGCTGGCACTGGATCTTCTTAATCAACGTCCCGGTCGGCATCATCGCGATCCTGCTCGGGAGCCGGGCGCTGCCGAAGGATAACGTGGCGGTCGGAGACCGGCAGCAGCACTTCGATGCAACCGGCGCCGGCATCCTCTTCGCAGCGCTCGGCACGCTGGTATTTGCGATGAACATGGGCACAACGCTCGGCTGGACCTCGCCCGTCATCATCGCGAGTGTGTTTGGCTCTGTGATCTTCTGGGTAACCTTCGTTGCCTGGGAGTCCCGCTGCCCTGCCCCGCTGATCGATCTCTCGTTCTTCCGGAATCACAACTATTCGCTCGCGAACTTCGCCGCCATGATCGGCATGATGCTGGTCTCGGGGACCAGCTTCATCATGCCCTTTTACCTTGAAATTGTCAAGGGACTGAAGACCGATATCGCCGGGCTCTTCCTGATGGTCCCGGCAGTTGCCCTGATGGTGATGGGGCCGCTGGCTGGCCGCCTCTCGGACCGGGTGGGATCGCGCCGGATCTGCATAGCGGCAGCGCTCTGCTACATCGCGGCAAACATCCTGTTCCTCCAGATGACCCAGAACACCGCGTTCTGGTTCATCATCGTGGCACTTGCCCTGAACGGTGCAGCAGCTGGTCTCTTCATCCCGCCGAACTTCAACCTGATCCTCGGGCTCTCCCCCCGGGGCAGCGAGGGCGTGGTATCGAGTATTGCCATGACAGCCCGCAACATAGGGTCGGTGATCGCCGTCGCGATGTACGGGACCTTCTTCATCATCACGGCTTTCTCCGGGATACAACCCGGTACGGGAGTCGCCGGCATTACCATGCCTATGCTCGTGAGCGGGTTCCACGCGGTCTTCATCTTCGGGACCGTACTGGGCGCACTGGTGCTCGTGCTCTCGCTCCTGATCCGCGAGGTGCCGTGCAAGGATCAAGCCTGTACTGAAGCAGCAGCCGGCATGGGGATGCTGTGAGACCCGGATAACTTTTTCACCCGCTCACGAGCATCAGGATACCTATCAGCACCAGAAGCCCGGCAAAAATGATCTGCAGGTTACGGCCTGAGCAGCTGTGGGCGCACCGCACGCCGAGCCGGGCGAGCGGGATGGTCGTGATGGCAAGGATTGCAAAGGTTACGAGATCCACGTACCCGATTGAGTATGGCGGCAGCCCGGCAATCCCGAACCCGTTAATAGCATACGCAATCACAGCCCCGGCTGCGGAGAAGATGAGGCAGGCCGAGGACGTTCCGACTGCACGGTGTATCGGGTAGCCCAGCAGGATGACGAGGATCGGTACCAGCAGGGCACCGCCGCCGAGCCCGGTCAATCCTGATAAGATGCCGATGAAGAACCCGATAACAATATATTGCACAGCCGATCCCCGGGGCTCGCAGACACGGCATTCCCTGAGTTGCCAGATCATGCGGACAGCCATGATGAGAATAAATACGGCAAAGAACAGCCGGAGCACGCTGCCCGGGATGTGGGAAGCAGCCATTCCCCCGGCAAGGCCCCCGAAGATGGCGGCACACCCCATCGGAACGGCAGCCTTCCAGTCCACCGCTCCGTGCCGGTGATGGCCGAGAGCCCCGCTTATCATTGTCGGGATGATCACGGCAAGCGATGTGCCGAACGCAAGGCGGGTGGCAAGCGTGCTGTCCATTCCACCGGCAGTAAACAGCCAGAACTGGACGGGCGTCATCAAAGAGCCGCCCCCGACCCCAAAGGCCCCGGATACGGTACCGGACACAATCCCCGTGAAAAAGAGGCAGGCATACTGGATGAGGGGTTCCATTTTTTTGGCTCCGGAAATCTTCTGCAGAGTTATTATATCCCGGGTATCAATAGTCTAACGGGGAATAACCATGGGACGACCTGCACTGCTCATCATCGATATGCAGAACGATTTCGTACTGGAAGGAAAGCCGCTGAGAGTTGCCGGATCCGCAGCCGTAATACCCAAGATCCAGTCTGTGCTTGCCGAGTTCAGGAAACGAAAGCTGCCGGTCTTTCATATCCTGCGGGTGCACCGGTCCGATGGGTCGGACGTGGAAATCATCCGGCAGGATCTTTTCCGGAAGCAGCCCTTTGCCGTTGCCGGCACCCCGGGGGCCGCAGTTATTGATGAACTAACACCTGAGGCAGGGGAGCATGTGCTCACCAAGACCCGCATGAGTGCGTTCATTGGCACGGAACTCGACCTGGTGCTCCGGACCCTTCACGTTACTACGCTTGTGGTCTGCGGCATCCAGACCCCGAACTGCATCCGGACAACCGTCTTCGATGGCATTGCGTATAATTACCCGGTGGTGCTGGTCGGCGATGCAACCGGGGCTGCCTCGGGAGAGGTGCACCTCGCAAATATCCGGGATATGCAGAATATCGGCGTTAAGATTGTCAAATCGGGGGATGTGGCCGCTCTGCTGGATGCCCAATAAACCTCCCGGATCAAATCCCTGTTTTCACTCCTGACCCCGGCAATCGGTTCGGTAAAATCCGAAGATCAAAACAAAAACTGCTTTTTCGTTATTGGTTCTTTCCGGAACTCAAAATTTACCGGAATATCCGGAATTTTCTTCAGATATTTTCAAAACAACAATTATTCAATATTGAACGATGAAGACATTTATGAATAACTTAACTCCTCAACAAAAAATTGTAAAAATGAACTTGGAATTAAATGCGCAATCGACCTTTTACACGGTTGAAGCAATATTGATTGCTTTTCTAGGGTTTTTTATCGTATCAACAGCTGGGTTATTGGAACTATATGGGACAAGCATCATTATCATTCTCATGATTGGTATGATATTGAAACAGTATTTCACAAACAAAACAATTGATAGCTTATTCATGGAATAATAATTTGTAAAACCCATTATCATTTTTAATAAAAACATAATCAACAGTGAGTTTTAAAAAAACTGTGCAATAAAAAGAAAAAGAATACCGGAATGCCCCGGCATCCCTACTCACAATAGATATCGTTGGCCCATTCCTCGATGACCCGTTTCGGCGGCTTACCCCTGCCCCCTCCCCGGGACTGCCGGGGCGGGGCAGCGCTCCGGTCCTGCTCTGTCTCTTCATCATCCAGGCTGAGCTCTTTTGGTTCCTGCGGTTTTTCAGCCTGCGGTGCCGCTGGTCGCGGAGCCTGTTCCCGGTAGCCGTGGTACCTGCGGCTGCTATGATGCCGGGGCCCCTCTCTCCGGGGGTTCTGTGCGTTTTGGGTAGTTGGGGACGGTTGTGGATTGGGGGTATCTTCAGCCATATGTGTCAGGACAGATAATACGGGATTCGTTACAGAAATAGTTTGCCCTGTTATTGCCCGGCAGCGAAAGTCCGGATGGCTGGTATTTCCGCACCTTCACGTACCGCCCTGTCATAGAAATAACACCGGAATCCGGTTTTAAAAACTCCGGATATGCCGGTGAGCATGGATGCTGTCCCCGAGCCGTATTGCCCAGTCCAGAATAATGCACACCTAAATACCCCAACGTCTTAAATTGTATCACCATAATCCGCCCGGTCAATCATGTCCAACGTCACCACCCTGCTTGATGCAAAGAGTGTTCCCGAGGCCAAGGCAGCGCTCATCTGCCCTTCCCGCAACGAGACGTACAGTTACGGAAAACTCCGGCATGAGATGAACCGGATCGGGCTGGGGCTCATGAACCTTGGCGTAAAAAAGGGTGACCGGGTCTGCATCTACCTTGACAGCTCGCCCGAGTATCTCATCAGCTACTTTGCGATCTGGCGGATCGGTGCCGTTGCTGTCCCGACCAACATCGTGTACCGGGGCGAGGAGCTTTTGCATACGATCAACAATGCCGGTGCCGTTGCGGTGATCACCGACAGCCAGGGTATCGGTGTTGTTGCCGGCATCCGGGCACAGTCCCCGATGCTTACGCATATCATCTGCACTTCCGGTTCCTGCGCGGGATCGGTTGCGTGGTCTTCCTTTCCCGATGCCCCGGCCAGCATGCGGGCGACGAACTGCGCACTGGATGATCTCTGCCATATCCAGTACACCGCCGGTACCACCGGCAAACCCAAAGGTGCGATGCTCTCGCACGGCAACTGGATGATGGCGCTCGATGCCGAGCGTGAAGCCCTCCGCATGCGCCCTGAAGACGTGTATCTCGGTATTTACCCGATGGGCCACGTAGGGCTCTCGTGGGGGCTGGCAATGCTCCGCTCCGGTGGCACGTACGTGATGATGGAGCGCTTTGAGCTCGACCAGTACCTTACGCTTGCCGACCAGTACAAGGTCACCGTGCTGGCAGGTATGCCCCCGGTCATTCACTCTCTCAATACCGCTCCGCCGGGCACTGAAAAGCGCCTGGGGCATGCCCGCGTAATTATTTCCGGGGGCGGGCAACTCCTCCCGGCAGTCTGGGAAGCTTTCGACCAGCGGTATCACATCCCGGTTGCCAACTCGTACGGGCTCTCCGAGACGATCGTGATCGGCTCAGGAACAACCACCCTGCCCGAGTACCCGCACCTGACCAGACAATACCAGAGTGTTGGCGTTGCCGTGGGATACGTGGAAGTAAAAATCGTTGATACCGCAAACCCTGAACAGGAGATGGCACCTGCCGAAACCGGCGAGATCGCGCTTCGCGGCCCTTCGGTTGCGCAGGGGTACTGGCAGCAGCCGGAAGCGACGGCCGAGGTGTTCCGGCACGACGGCTGGTTCCTGACCGGGGATATCGGGTACATGGATGAAGAAGGCATCCTGATCATCACGGACCGGAAGAAGGACATGATCATCATGTCGGGCTGGAAGATCTACCCGACCGAAGTCGAGAACGTGATCATCCGCCACCCGGCCGTTGCCGATGTGGCAGTCTTCGGCATTCCCGATGAACGCAAAGGGGAAGTGCCGGTTGCGGCCATTGTCATCAAGGCCGGCATGGTGCTCACCGAAGCCCAGCTGGAGAGTTACTGCCGGGATTATCTTGCCGGCTACAAGGTCCCCAGAAAACTGGTTGTCGTGGATTCACTGCCCCGGGTCCATGGCTGGAAACTGCTGCGCAGGGAGCTCCGGGAAATGTTCCGCGGATCGGGCTCGTAATCTTATTTAGCGGGATATTCTGCGACAAAATCCTCAGGGCTCCCACAAACCATTTAAGCCGGCTGTAAATAATATTAGCCGTTGCATCCTCTATGGACGTAAAAAGCCGCATACAGGACCTTTCCGTGAGCGGGAAGGTCAGGAAGCGGACCACCGGTATCGTGGGGCTCAACCTGCTCCTTGACGGGGGTTATCCTGAGGGGACCCTCATCATGATCTACGGGACGCCGCTTGCTGGAGTCGATCTTGCCTCAAAGCAGTTCTGGCAGGCAGAGGGGGGAGAAGAGGGCACGTACCTGCTCAACGAGGGGGATCTCGAAACGGGGATGATCGATGTTACCGATCTCCATCCCGAAATGTACCTTTCCCAGATGGCGGGCGGCAGGATCGTGGTGGACTCGCTTTCGACCATTATCATCAAGTATGGCATCGACGAAGCGCTCAAATTCCTGCGCAAGGCCCGCGAAGAGATAAAGAAACGCGGCGCGAACCTGCTGTTTGTGGTGTACACCGGTATCCACACGCCGATGGAGATGACGAGGATCATGCGGGCAGCAGATCTCGTGATCGAGTTCAAGACCGAGATTCACCAGGCAGAGATCGAGCGAACGCTTGCTGTGTATAAAATAAAGGACGCAGCTGCTCCCCAGCGGCTGTTGCCGTTCGTCATCACCGATAAGGGTATTGAAGCCTCGACCACCTCAAGGGTCGTGTAATTCCCTGCCGGCAGGAGATCCTGCCGGATTTTCTTTTAAAAAAAATTCCTGGCACGTCGGCTGTTATTCCCGGTTCCGGATTGCTGATAATGGTATATTCACCGGGTCCATGGAAATTTTTCTCTAAATAAAAACCTATATTCGCGGAAAAGACCGATATTGAGTATCCATACGATGCTCCGTACTCCCATACCAACTACTAAAATAACCCAGATGGAGAGGTACACGCCCGAGCAGCTGCTCAGCATATTCGAGTCCTGCCTGAAGGCAGGATCCATCAAGGCTGAGCACGGCCTGCTGTATGAGGCCTGGGCAACACTCTTTTCAAAGTTATACCTGACACCCGAGGAATTGATAGACCAGATGGAAAGCGGGCAACACCGGTTTGGTGGGGAGAACGAGCGAATGCTCTGCGAATTTATTAAAGCCGACTGCGCCAACCAGGGTTTTTTCATCCTGAACGTAATAAAAAAAGGCGGGATGATGGACAGGGCGGCGCTCGTGATGATCGCGGACCTTGCAGACATCGCCGGATTCGTGCATGAAAAAACAACCGGGCTCCATATGCTCGTTACTGCCTGCGACAAACGGGTGCGACCGGCGCTGATAAGAAAGGCCGGGAAAGAACTGCTCTCCAATGTCTTTGACTTCCGGGATATTCCTGCCCTTTTTGTCGTGCTTGGCCTGAGTGATCTCAGTGTACCTGACCTTGACGCCATAGAGAAAGTGTTCTCAAAAGAAGATCTCCGGCAGGTCATGTCGCGAAAAAGAATGGGAAGAAATGCCCTCGAAGTATTTTCTGAGTTCTCCCCCGGGGTAAGGCAGTATGGTTCCAAGGAGCGGAACGTGTTCAATTTCAACCCTGCCATAAAGACGACAAGTTTGGAAGAGGGTGCCGTTTCTCCGGGTGATGCCCCGGTTAACCTGAAGAACATTTCAGCTCCACCGGCAAAGGCAACCGCCGGTAAAACCGGGGAACCGGATAGCGTGAGCGCACCCGGGACCCCTCCCCGAAGCACCCCATTAAAGCCCGTCTCGTACCCTGTTACCAAAAAACAGAAAGTCATGATCGTTGATGATGACGAGATTATCCGGAATCTTTTACAGCTGCGGCTGAAACTTCTTGGCTATGAAACGTGTGGCATGGCAGAGTCCGGAGAAGAAGCGGTGAAACTCTCGGAGAACCTAAAGCCGGATCTGGTATTCATGGATATTATGATGCCCGGAAAACTGGACGGGATTCATGCAGCCCGGTTAATTAAAGCCAATTCCAATGCACATATTATTTTTTTCTCGGGTCACAGCGATCAGGAGATCCTCGACCGGGCAAAGGAAGTCCAGCCTGCGGGATTCATTGTTAAACCCTTCACGGATACGGATCTTCGCGTCACCCTTCATTTTATTGAATAAAAATTCCGGTAAAAAGGTTAGTTTTTTTTAAACCTGAACAACCAATCCCGGTTTAGATGCCCCTCGGGAATGGATAGTCCTTGTCGATGACCGTATACTGATTCCCCGAGGTCATGGTAACCACCACGATCACGCGATCGGTGCCGGTAGTGCCCATCAGGGTCACACTTGTCCCGATACCGGGATTGTCCTGTAAGCCCTGTCTGGTGATGCAGTCCGAGCGGATAACGGTGACTGCCATCCTCTGGATCATACCGAGACCCTGGCCGCCATTGAATCTCGTGGTGATGGTCGGGTTCTCGGTTATCGTGTTCCGGTCCACGGAAATGCTGACCGATTCGTACGCCGGTACCTCCTGTGTGGGGCCGGGATTCAGCGAGCAGGTTACCGGAGCCGGGGACGGTGCCGGCAGGGGCGTGGAGACCGGTAAGGGGGTTGGTGTTACTGTAACGGGGACGGCCCGGGGGGCCGGCTGCGCACATCCCGCGGCAAGGACACAGAGGATGAGGGCGGACAGGATAAGCAGGCAAAAAGCACTCTTCATAGCAAAGAATATCTGGGGCCCCGGATTAAGACACCTGCGTTCTCTCCGCACGTACCTTGGCTTTCCCCGTATTGACGGGTTGAGAGTGAAGTAACGCGATCCAGTTTTTTTATCGTATCAGTGGACATTCGGCAAATCCCCGTACAAAAATTCCCGGGCCACCAGCCGGCACAGCCGGTTGCTCTCAGCAAGGTACCGCTCCGTATCGCGCCCGATCTTCTCTTGTAAGAATTTTCTTTCTCCTTTTGTCCAGTCCCGGATCAGGTTTTCCGTCATTTCGAGATGGAACTGGAGCCCGAGTGCAGACCCGAGCCGGAAGCCCTGGTGCGGGACCTCCCCACCCCGGCACTGGAGCTTTCCGCCCACCGGCACGTGGAATGTCTCGCCATGCATCTGGAAGACGTGGAAAGTATCCGGGAAGGATGCAAAGACCCCGGTGGAATCGGGTGTTGTGTGGACCGGGCACCAACCGGTCTCGTTTACAAACCGGTATACGGTTGCTCCGTGGGCTGACGCAATCAGCTGGGCGCCAAGACAGAGGCCGAGCACCGGCACCCGCTTCTTTACCGCCCGCCGGATAAGTGCCTTCTCTTCTTTGAGCCAAGGGAGTTCCGCCTCATCGTTCACGCTCATCGGCCCGCCCAGGAAGACGAGATGGGTGGCGTTGTCCATGATGACCGGGTCCCCTTGCCAGAGCCGGGCGTATTCGAACGGGATCTTCTGTTCGGAAAATATATGTTCAAAATAACCGAGCGGTTCTGAAGGTGAGTGCTGGAATGCCCTGACCCGGAGGGGGTGGTCCGATTTTTCCGACATGGTGGTTCCTTGCTTTAGTATCTTTGACGAGGGATATTTCGGGTTTGTGGTGGTGGGGGCACGAGATCTTCTGTCGACATGGGATTTCCTTACACCCTCCACAAAAAAAAATAAATGAAGGGAACGGTCCCGACTTCATGACCCCGGGTCGATGGGTACGTGTTTCGGTAACCTGCCCTCGAAACAATTTCTTGAAATATTTGCAATTTTTTTTCAACCGGATTTTGATTGAAAAATTTTGCGTAGATATCGTTTAAAAAATAAAAATTACCCGAGTGTAAATGAAAATTTTTCAACTACAATGGCGATTGTGATTGTGATTGAAAAAAATTATCCGGATCAATCAATTCTCTCTGCGGAGATGCGAGCGTGACCCCCCCCCTTCGGAAAAGCTAAAAGCCTCTGCCCCGCCGTGCCTCGGAGAGGCCCTTATGCGGGGAATCCTCACAAATATCGATTATTTTCCCCTACCGAAAACCGAGTGAACTCCGATCAAAAAACCCCTAATCCGGGCATTTTGCGGGATTTGATTCCGGGAACTCGCCAAAATGGGCTCCATTGGGGTGAAAATGAGGCCCTGTTCGATCGAAAACTCCTGGAGTATTTGCACAAACAGGGGATCTTTTTCATGCCGGGAAAGGCCGGACTCCGGGTGGTTGTCCGGGACCAGAGATGATCTATTCCGGGCCCTTTGCGGGCTCCGTTTGCCCTTTTTTGGATCCATTTTCCGGTTCCAATGGAAAAGGTGCCAACGCTCACAGAAAATATCAATTTAATCGATTATTTTTCGAAAATACGTGTTTAAAATAGAATTAGACCATGCAATTTAGCGGGCTCCGGTTGGTCTGTGTTTTCTGCCACCCCATTTCAGGTCATAGGGGGTGAAAAAGGCGATGGAAAAGGGCATTGTTGCCCGAAGATGTGATCACGTCGGAGAAATTGGGGGGAACGTGGATAATATTTAGTGGGGATAACAAGCAATTTGCCACACCGAAATACTTGGATTTTGTAAGTGGTTGGTTAAACCTATCCTGAATTTTTACCAGAAGACTCCCCGATATAAAATTGACATTAAACGACTCGGATAAAACATACTCCTCCAATTTTTTTGAAAAGTGAACGATTGATTTCAGAAAACTGTTCTGAGGAATAATAGCAATATTTATGTTGAATTTTTCTTTTCGTTAACAATTCTGAATAACATTTAATAACCTTATGTTCTTCGGGTTTGTTTGAATGATATCCATTGGTAATTATCTTATGACAGTTCGAACATAAAATCATAATATTCTCAGAAGAATCCGCTCCTCCTTGAATAATTGGTTTTATGTGATGTCCTTCAAGATTTAATGTTCCAGCGCAGATCTCGCATTGACTCTCTTGAATGGTTTTTCGCATTTTGCGTAGAGCGTATCTTTTTCTTTCAATTTCTAAACGATTTTGTCTAAGAATATTCTTTAATTCCTCATCAGTAATTACATCATGTTTATGCAAAGTATAAGCCACACCATTGGGAGTTTTTAATGGAATGAAAAAACGTGTATTTTTACCATACTTTTTTTCTCCGACTTTAATCCAAAACTTTTTTACAAGATCGGATATTTCTTTAAGCGTTTTTCCATTTTTATATTTTGCAATTATTAATTTCTCACATTTTTCTCGATTTACTTTTGTTACTCCAAGTATCCCGTATGATTTTGTGATTACTTTTGGATCACTCATACAAATATTATTAAATTTCGTGAATGGAAAATATTTTTCGTGAAAAATGCAATTTACTTTAGAGACACTGCCCTCTGATTGATGAAAAAAATTTATGAAATTATTTTTCAAGTCGTAAAATAATCATTAACTCAATGGAATTTGCTTTATCTGAAAATAATGAGCGGATAGTTGCAAGTCCCGGAGCCAAAGGATTCTGCTCATTATGCGGCGAATTTTTAATTCCTAAATGTGGCAAAATTAGAATCCATCATTGGGCGCACAAAACCCGTGAAGATTGTGATCCGTGGTGGGAAGGGGAAACGGATTGGCATCGTCAATGGAAAAATTTTGTTGAAGAAAAATTTAGAGAGATTACAATTATAAAAGACGGGATTAAGCACAGAGCCGATGTTCAACTACCATCACCTTCTGAAATTATCTTCGAATTTCAGAGAAAACCCTTATCCATTGATGAACGTCAGGAGCGAGAGAATTTTTATGTAAAAATGATTTGGGTAATTCATTTTTCAAAAGACAAAATATTGGAAATAACCGAAAGGAAAATGTATCTTCCAATGTTTGGCGATTCTTACGTCAAAGTAAAAAGTTTCAGTGAGGGATTTTTTCGGCCCCTTCATCCATGCCCGATTTTTTTGGATTTTGATGACGGTGAAATGTTTTGGATAAGAGAGTTTGATGACTATGATAATATGCGAGCAAGATGGTTTTATGGAAGGTTTATTAGGAAAATTGATTTTATCAATCAATATTTGAAAAATCCCTCTTTTTCTGATATCGACGAATTAAAAATTTCACATCATCATCGGGATTATGAAGCAAAACAAAAACAATTGTGGGCCGTTCGAGCAGAATTAAGCGATGTAATGGAAGAATTGCGCATTGCAAAGCAACAAAAATACTTTGATGAACATTTCGAAGAACTGCAAAAAATTAATGAGGAGTTGCGAAAAAAGGACGAAGAGGAAACTCAAAAGCGCCAGTATGAAAAAGACACAAGAAAACGACAAAACGAAGCAGACGCAAGAAAACGACAGTCAGATAAAGATGAAGCAAAAAAACGACAAGAAATAATGAATGGGTTCAATAAAACAATAAACGCATACACAGAATTAAAAAAAGAAGATTTCTGTTGATACACGTTCTTTTAGACGTTAATACACAAGACAAAGTAAAGAGACATTTGCTTTGAGTTTCTTAAAAAATTACGTACTCCACGGCGCCGACTCATTCGCGCCGAAGAATGCGAGTGCATTATTCCCGTAATCTACGGGAGCATAGTGGGACGCGGCATGCGGGAGTCCCTTGTACCGCACGAGCCACGAGCCATTGATCTGCCCGGCTATCTGGAGCGTTACTGCCTCCGGTGTCAGGACATCATCCGTCCCCACGACCAGCATGACATCTTTCTGGATGCCGGAAAGACCGGCATACGAGCCGTTCCATGCAAGATTTGCCTGTGCCTCCCGGTGGACACCCGCGGTCTGGTTGGGATCGATTCCCGCTGCTTCTATCGTGTAGAGCAGTCTCCTGGTCTCGGGAATCCGGATGCTGTACGTCACCGAATCGAGTACCAGTTTCCGTACGCGTTCGGGATGATCGATGACCAGCTGCTGGGAGACCGTGGATCCCATGGAGACCCCGTACACGTGCATGCTGTCATAACCGAGAGCGGTCATCATGCCGGCAGCGTCCTCCGCATACAGCGGGATGGTGGGGGTCGCGTTATTGTCACTGCTGTAGCCCATCCCCCGGTGGTCGTAGGTATAGACATGGTATTTCGTGGCGAGGATGCCGATGAAGGTCTGGTTCCATGTATCGATGGTTGCACCAAATCCCTCAATCATCAGGAGTGGCTCACCGGCACCGAATTCCCGGTACCCCAGCGTAACGCCGTTGACCTGTGCATACTTGACGGGTGTCACGTTGTACGATACGGCCGGATGGGGCTGGACTGCCGGAATCTGACCTGTTGCAGGCGCCGGGCAGGTGCCGGAGTTATTCGTGCAACCCGCCACCGCAAGAAGGCAGATCATGAGGGCAATTGCCAGAATTGTTGTCAGTTTAGTGTTCATGGAAGATCCTCATAACCGATTAATCATCAGGAAACCGGGTTGTCACTTAATAGGCGAAGCCGGAAAATAATTCTTCGCAAACATGGGAAAAACAAAAAAAATGTTTGAAAAAATCTACAGTGCGATCCGCACTTCCTTTGCGGCCTCGCACATGTTCTTGAGTTTCCAGTAGGCAGACTCCCGGCTCCGCATCCGCATCCCGCAGTCGGGATCGATGAGCATCGTCCTGGGCCCGAAGATCTCCACGCCTTTTTCAATCCGCTTCCGGATCTCGGGAACGGTCTCAACCCGGTCGATCGAGGAGTCCACGCAGCCAAATCCGATCATCCGCCCGCCCAGGTCCCGCCGGGAGAGGAGGTCGATGTTGGCCGTGTTGTTGGCAAACTCGAAGTCGAACACGTTGACGTTGAACTTGAGGATCTCGTCAAGCACATTTCCCAGGCCCCCGCAGACATGCATGCAGGTCGGGATGCGGACCGCTTTCGTGATCGCCTCGATTGCTTCCCTGCCCACGTTCAGGTCGGCAATCCCGGTCGAGAAGATCGGTTCATCGATCTGGAGCAGGGTGATACCGGCCGCTTCAAGGCTGCGGGCTTCGACAATGAGGGCGGAGGCCAGATCGATGGCGAGTTCTTCCTTGTTCCGGTACATCGGCGTGCTGATATGCAGGCCGTGGGCGAGCGTGGATGGCCCGGTAATAATCCCCTTTACTTTCGGGGATTTTGACACGGCGTATTTCGTGTCAGCGACCGTTATCGGCCCGTCGGCCGGCTGCACCTTGCCGATCACCTGCTGCTCCCGGATGCCGGGCAGTTTTGCGGTGAACGCCCCGATCATATCGCCCCGCACCTGGCCGTCCGATATGATATCGATGCCGGCAGTGATCTGGTCGGCAACCGCTGTCTCGACTGCGGAGTGGAGCGGATCAAAGAGGCTTTTTAAGCCTCCGCCTTTGACCACCGGGTAGCTGCCCACCACGGTTGTCGCCAGCACCTTGTTGATGAAATATTCCTTTGCCATAACCGGTCCGGAACTCCTGTTTTTTCGTACACCCTTTTGACCCGGGTGCAAAAATAGTAATTGGTCGGGGTATTACGGCACGAGCCGGTGCATATCACGGGGGAAGAGGACTGCCTCGCGGACGTTTGACAACCCGAGCATCGTCATGATGAGCCGGTCTGCGCCCAGTCCCCAGCCGGCGTGGGGTGGCATGCCGTACCGGAACGGCTTTAAGTAGAAGTCGAAGCTCTCGGGGTTGAGGCCCTTCTTTGCGATTTGCTGCACGAGCTGGTCGTGGTTGTGGACCCGCTGGGCACCGCTCGAAAGTTCCATCCTCGGGTGCATGAGATCGAACGCCTTGCAGATGGTGGGATCGTTCTCGTAGGGCATTGCGTAGTACGGCCGGATTTCGGTTGGCCAGTCCACGATGAAGTAGTGACCTCCCATCTCGGCACCGATCGCCCGCTCGGCAGCGCTGCCGATGTCGTCGCCATACTTGATCGGGTCTTCGATCTTCTTTTTCGCGATCTCGATCGCTTCGCTGTAGGGAAGCCGGGGGAACGGGCCTTTCGGCACCGCAAAGTCCGTAATATCCATGTTCGCGAGATGGTCGGAGCAGGTCTTGTCCACATACTCGTACGTCTTTATCACAACATCTTCCAGGATACGCATCACTTCGATGTGGTCCGCGTACGAGACCTCGATATCGATGCTCGTTGCCTCGTTGAGGTGCTTGGTGGTGTTGTGCTCCTCGGCCCGGAAGATCGGCCCGATCTCGTACACCTTCTCAAGGCCGGCAGCCATCATCATCTGCTTGAAGAGCTGCGGGCTCTGGTTGAGGTAGGCTTCCTTGTCGAAGTAAGCAATCGGGAAGAGTTCGGTGCCGCCTTCGGTTGCGGCGGCCACGATCTTGGGGGTGGTGATGGAGATGAAACCTTCGCGGTGGAGATAATCATTTATCGCGTGCATCGCGGCACTGCGGATCGCAAAGACGGCAGCAACCCGGGGTCTCCGCACGTCAAGGAACCGTCCGTCGAGCCGGGTGTCGAGTTCCACGGACACCTTTTCTGAAACATCGAGCGGCAGCGGGGTCTCGGCAAGGCTGATGATCTCAAACGTCTCCGGTATGAGCTCGCGCCCGCCGGGAGCTTTGTCAACTGCCTTGATCTGTCCGCTGATCCGTACCACGGATTCACGGGAGACGGCTTTTGCCGCGGCCAGCACAGCTTCACTCACTTTCTTCTTGGGGATGGTCACCTGGAGGATGCCGGTGCGGTCGCGGATCAAAAAGAAGGCAAGGCCGCCGAGGTCCCTGACCTCATGGACAAAACCGCAGACTTCCGCGTGACCGGTCTCCGGTGTGACTGACTGTATGGGTATACGCATCAAAATCCTATAACAATGGGTCGGGGGGGATAATGGACTTTATGGGAAATGCCGGTTTTTATTGCAGCACCGGTGCAATGAGAGCTTCCCATCATCCAAAACCCGTAAATAGTTCCCTCTCTCCTGTACACTTGGAGCAAAACATGCCGAATTTTCCTGCACACGATAAACCAGAGAGCAAGGAAGGGTGGAGCACCGGAACAAAGGTCCTTGTGGGAATCCTGGCCCTCATTGCCGTCATATGCGTCCTCGCCGTTGTCACCCTGACAGTAGCGGTCATCGAATCAGACACCGGGACTTCCTTTCCATACAGCAACAACTACCGGGTCTCGCTGCCCGACGGGGAACCGGTAACAATCGGGAACAGCAGGATCCTTGTCATGACCTACGAGAATGAGGTTGTTACCGAGGTCGATGGTGTCAAGGAGAAACTCGTGGTCGGTCAGGAACGGATCATCAACCCGAAGCATGCCCGCATCACGGCGCTCGGTATCCCGCTGATGGACACGGACTTCCAGATCACCCTGAAATATCTCGGCACTTCCGGCAAGAATGCCCTGTTTGACATGACGGTCAGGACCTCCCGGCAGATCCCCGAGATGGTCATCAACAAGCTGATTCCCCCCGGCATGAATGCCCAGCCGGTATAACTTTTTTAATACTATTTTCGTTTTAATTGACGTTCAAGAGAATTTTTAATTGTTTTAAATGAACTAAACAATAATATCGTCATTAAACCACCAGTTACGACTAAAATTATTGCCCAACCCCACCACTCAAAATGAAAAATTTGACTAATAGCTGCTGAAAAAATACCTGTAATTATTCCTGAACTTAAACCAATTGCAGTAGAAACTCCAACATTAATCTGATAATTATCTCTGATATCTTCAATTGATTCTTTTGAGAATTGAGTGCCGCATTTTGTGCAAAAGTTTGTCGGAACTGTAGGTTTTGGCGCTCCACATTTTGAGCAAAACATATCATTTCCTTTGATAGATCCTACAAAAATAAGGTTTTGACTTGAAAAGAGATACGCTCCGACCGGGACTTTGTCTTTGCCTTGTCAAAGAGGAAGGGCTTGTGGCCATGGCCCCGGTCTCTTTAATTCCTGACCATCTCGTACACCGTTCGTGCTGACACGACCACGATGCTCGCTGACTCGGCGTTATAGATGCAGCCATAATCAGCACCTTCGCGGAGATCCATGGCAAAAGAAAAGTGTTCCAGCACCACCGGATCGAGTGCTCCCTGATCAACGAGCAGGGCTTCAACTGCATACTTCAGGCAGCGGTGGCTCTTCTCACGGTAGCCTTTGCCAAATACCTGTGACCTGAGTGAGTGAAAGAGCGAATAGTATCCCTGGATGATCGCCCATTTCTCCTGGTGTTCCAGAAGCGATCGCTCTGCTGCGGCAAGATCCGCTTCTGCTTCGTGAAGTTCCTTTGCAACAAGGCCCTGATCAATGGGGATTTTTACGATCTTTCCCCGCTCCAGGCATTCATCGAAACGATATCTCATAGCGGCTCACCTACAAGGATTTTTCCGGATTGTATCCGCTCGAACAGCGGGCGGTCCCGGGTCCGGATCTGCACCGCCTCATCCGGTGATACGATGATGGGAGAAATTTTCCGTGACACACCGGGCTCACAGAGCGATATCAGGGTCTTTGCTGCAGGGCGATCGGTTGTTTCTATGTAGAGATCGATATCGCTTTCCTCCGCATCTTCTCCCACCGCACAACTGCCAAAGAGGATCATCCGCACGATCCCGCTTTGCCCTGCAGTGATGAGCGGCGAGAGTTCAAGCAGGGTTGCAAAAATTTTGGCTTCCCGCACGATTGGATGCGAGATGCTGGCCCGGAACAAGAGCGTCCTCCCTTTCTGCTCGTGTGTCACAAGACCAGATTCCTCCAGTGCCCGGAGCTGTCCGCTCGCAGCACCGGTACTGATCGAGAGTATCTTTGCCAGCTCCCGGACATAGAAACTGTTACGGTAATGGCGTCCGAGAAATACGAGAGTATCGAGTGCGGGAGTGCCGAGCATGTTCATGCTTTTGAACATATGTTCATTATTATGAACGATACTATATAGGAATTGTGCAAGAGACCCCTCCAAATCAGGGTCATTTCCCTCTCATAATATGAGTTAACTCTGATCGCGAAAACCTCGACTGCGGGCATTTTGCAGGCTTTGATTTCTGTATCTCTTCAAAATGGGCTCCGTTTTGGTGAAAATAGACCCCTGTTCGATCGAAAACTCCTGGAGTATTTGCATGAACAGGGGGTCCGGTGCACGTCAGACAAAATCAGGATCCGGGTAGTTTCCCTGTTCCAAGAGATACACTATTCTGAGCCCTATACGGGCTCCGATTGCCATTTTCCGGACCCGGTTTTCGGGTTTTTGGGAAGGGGTGTCAACATCTCGAAAAAATATCGATTAAAACGCGTATTTTCGAAAAAGAAGCGTTTTAAACCGAATAAAACCTGTTGAAATAGCGGGCTTCTGTTGGTCACTTTTATTGCCATATATTTCACATGGTTTTTTTGCAGAAACGGTCTGCAAATGCCCTTGGTTGCCAGTTATCGCTTTCACGTCGGAGAATTGGATATTTTATTGGGTTTTGTGGGATTTTTTACTGGTTGGGAATAATTCCGGTTTGCGGGTAAATGCGTGCACATATTTTTCCAAAAAAAAATTTTCTGATTTTTCTCGCAGGCCTGAAATTTTTTCCGGATTTTCTGTGAGCGGAGAAATTTTTTTAGGATTTTTCAAAAATAATTGCATTGTAGAAAACGTTTTTCACGTAATATATTGCCCCCCTCTTGCGCCACCAGTTCCCCGTTGGGGGACGGGCGCAGTACGATAGCCCGAGTAATGTTACAGGTAATACATTGTCATCGCAATGGGGGGTGCCCCAGTGGCGGGGGCGAAGCCCCCGGGAGTTATTCATGGCCCTTTGGGCCACAGGCGACCATGGATATGACTTATCCATAGTAGCGTCAGAGTTTTCAAAATGTTTTCTACAGAGCAAAAAAAATTTCTCTTTTACTCTCCCATCATCGGTGGATACAATACCTCATCCTTCCCGTCCAGCTGAATCGTCGCAACCGTTGTATTGATCTGGCTTAGCGGGTTGGCAAGGATCTTCGCTGACGAGAGTGTGTAGAGCGTGTCACCGATGTAGAGCGAGCGTTTCACTTCATTTTTCGAGCTGCCATACCAGTAGTACCCGCTGCCGCCCGTACCGTGCTCCACGGTGCCCCGCAGGACAAACCCGGTATCAGGATTTACCCCAAAGACATAGGCTCCGTACCAGACCTGCGGCTGATCGCCGCTCAGCTTCGTATCCTGTACTGCATCCTGCCGGACAACCCGGGCCGGGATCACGAGCAGGTTCTTTGCCTTGTCAAAGAGGAATGCCTTGTGATCCGACAGGGCTGCGGAATCCGAACCGGCATCGCCGATCTCGACTTTGCCAACCTGCCGGGGGTGCTCCACGTCACTCACATCGAAAAGCGCCAGCTTGAGTCCCTGTGCCGAGACACCGCCCCAGTCATTGGTCGCCGTCTCCTTGCCAAGACCGATGACGTAGTTCTTGTCATAGGGGTGGAGGTAATCGGAGTAGCCGGGGATCTTGAGCTTGCCGAGGATCTTCGGGTTTACGGGAGTCGAGAGGTCGATTACAAAGAACGGGTCTATGCGTTTGAACGTGACCATGTAGAGCCGGTCTCCGATGAACCGGGTGGAGTAGATCTTCTCCTGCTCGGCAATGTGCGTCAGTGACCCGATCGTCTTCATCGCACCGTCCAGCACAAAGACATTATTGTACTCGTACTGTCCCCGGGTCGTCCAGACATCGGAAGTGGTTGCAACCCGGAGGTTGTTGTTGTACTCATCCATCGCGAACTGGTTCTTGAGATATCCCGGCACTTCCCCTTTTGCAATATAGGTGATTGCGCCATTGTTGATCCCGATCTTGTGGATTGCCGTAGTGGTCTGGTCGATCTCTTTTTTGCGGATCGCTTCCTGTTCTCCGCTCTTTAACTCTGCGATGGCAGCCTGTTTGTCCGCCTCGTTCATGGTGTTGAAATCTTCGATAATGGAGGATACGGATACCGGTGCTGCACTGCCAACGGATGCCCCCGAACCCTGTATCGCGCCCATTGAGGATTCCGACATCCCCCGCATCGGGCGGTAGATGGTGTGGTACTTCTGGTAGCTCACGTACATCGCATCGGGCGAGACGTAGACGATGTTGCCGCTGCCGACCAGGTACGTCTTTGCATCTTTTGTGGCACCGTTCGTTGCATCAAATGACGTGACGGTGGTAAAATCGTACTGGCGTTCGGGGTTATCGAAGTAGTAGACGTCCGGTGAAACAACCACCTTTGCATTCTCCCGCACAGCAGGGACAATGATCCGGTCATTGTACGGGTACACCGACTCGCGGGAGAGCAGGTACACCGTGGTGCCGATCATCCGGGCATCCGTATAATCCCCGTCAATGGTGTAGTCTTTGAGCAGCTTGGGGTGCGCCCGGTCACTGATGTCGTAGAAGACTGCATGGGTGACCGGTGCAGACCGGTAGTAGGGGTACCGTGGCATCATCGCAACCTTTGCTGCGGTATCTGTGCCCTGCGCCATGTCACTTTCGGTAAATTCTGAAGTACCGGTCGTTAAGAGCACGAGCCGGTCGCCGCTGATGAATATCTCGCGGGGCGTGTCTTCCAGTTCGGTCTTTGAAAGGATGGATGCCGATGATGCCGGGTACGCGTCCACGATCGTGAGCGTACTGCCCGAGATCACGTAGATGTACCGGGCATCATTTTTAACGAAATCCGGTTCATCGACACCCGCAACCTGCACATTTGTCGCTGAGTAGCCGGGCGAGCTGACACTTCCGGTCGAAGGAAGAGCCCCGGACAGGGAAGCGCCCTTTGCCGAGGACTCCTGTACTGCCATGACCGGGACCGGAACCATCCGATCCATTGTCCAGGTCCCGTCCGGGTAATAGTCCGACTCCTGTGCGAGCTGGGTGTTGTTCCTGATGTACTCGCGGATCTCGTCTGCGGAGCTGAATTTTTTGATATCCCCTGCCGGTGCTGTCACGGGGGAGCTCATGCACCCGCTGGCAATGACTGCAGCGAGGATGAGCACGAGCGCGGTGAGCGCGACCAGGGTATGTTTCTTCCTTGACATAGTTGATCAGGATTCAATACACAGGAAAAGATGATGAATCTGGCGTTGACTTCCAAAAAAATGGAAGGTATCCTCGTTTTCCACCAGCATGCCTATCGACCACAAACCTATTCGGAAAGTGCCACTGAGCTCATTTTCTATGGATGGTAATACGCGAAAAAAGGGCTCAGAGATTGTTGTTATCTTTTTCGCTCTCGCCCTTATCAGCCTGGTTATTCCCGGGACCTGTTCAGCGGTGCCTGACGATACCCCGCGGATAACCCCGTTCATAACCTATCCTGATCTCCCGGTAACCAACGACTCTCTTTCCAATCATACGCTCCCCGCCGATTACCAGGCAACCCCAACCCTCCTCAAAGTCCAGGTTGAATTGCCCGATACCGCGTTACCCGCACCGAAAGGGGAAATGGCAGCCGGTCCCCGGGCAATTGGGTTTTCAACCGATCCGGTCTCTCTTGCGATCGTCATACTTGCGATTCTCGTCGCAGCAGCCGGTGTATTTTGGTACCTGAAACGAAAACCGGATGAAGAAAACCGGGAGTGAAAAAAATACAAAACATATCGGCTTTTCGGTGAAATGAATGGAGAACTCCAGAATTAAGTAGATTACAAAGATGGAGGCTGATGCCCCCATACCCCCAAAATAAGATGAACGCCGCCGCCCCCGATGGGACGCCCCCGCGGCGGTTCGGGTGGTGTTTTCTTATAACCGCGATTCGAAAAAAATGCCTTGCCCAGCGAGGACCAAAACGAGGCGGCCGAGCGACCCTATCAGGGGTGGGGAACATCACAATCAAAATTAAAAACCATATTTTACCCCCCCAAAACGGCAGAGAACTAAAATATCAGTCATGAAAAAACCGAAAAAATTTCCGTAGCAGTGATGTATTCATTGACGATCAGCGCGTGCAGTGAGGGTTCGGAAAAGATCTGTTTGAGCCCCCGACCTCTGAACCTGCTTGCCCGGGCAGAAGCACCACATCCTCAGAACAGCGTCTTCTGGGGGTTTTTGAGATGCCGTTGCGCCGCGGGAGTGGTCTGCCTGCCCTGCGGGGTCCGTTTTAAAAAACCGATCTGGATGAGGTAGGGTTCGTACACCTCTTCAATCGTCCGGGTCTCCTCTCCTACCGATATGGCAATGGTCTTTGCCCCGACCGGCCCCCCCCCGAAATCCTCGGCAATAACCGACAGGATGCGCCGGTCCAGTTCGTCCAGCCCGAGCTCGTCGATCTGCATGAGGGAAAGAGCGTTCTTTGCGATCTCTGCCGTGATCGTCCCGTCCCCCTTTACCACCGCAAAGTCCCGCACTCTCCGCAAGAGGCGGTTGCCAATCCGTGGCGTACCCCTGCTCCGCTGGGCGATCGCTGCAGCACCGTCCGGGGTGATGGGAATTTTTAAGATGCCGGCGCTCCGCGTGATGATCTCGACAAGTTCTGCCGGGGAGTACAGATTCAGGCGGATAATAATGCCGAACCGGTCCCGGAACGGCGAACTCAGCAGGCCCTGCCGGGTGGTTGCCCCGATCAGCGTGAAGTGTTCGAGCGTGAGTTTGATCGAACGGGCGCTCGGGCCTTCACCGATCATCACATCGATGAAAAAATCCTCCATCGCGGGGTAGAGGATCTCCTCAACTACCGGGTTCATGCGATGGATCTCGTCGATGAAGAGCACGTCCCCGTTTTTCAGTGCCGTAGCCAGGGCGGCCACATCCCCGGGCTTGTCGAGCACCGGCCCCGTTGTTGTCCGGATCGTCGCGCCCATCTCGTGCGCTATGATGTAGGCAAGGGTGGTCTTGCCCAGCCCCGGCGGGCCTGAGAACAGGATGTGATCGAGCGGTTCGTTCCGGAGCTTCGCTGCCTCGATGGCGATCTTCAGCGTCTCTTTTATCGGGTCCTGCCCTATGAATGCATCGAGAGAGGCCGGGCGGAGCGTGAGCTCCTCACCTTCATCCGGCAGGGGTTCGGGAGATATGATCCGTTCGCTCATGGCAGTATCAGTGTTCTTTGAGGTTTACCAGTGCCGCTTTGATCAGGGTCTGGATGGACGGCTCTGTTAATCCTGCGGCGGAGATCCGGACCGCATCGTACGAGTCCTTCTCGGCAAAACCCAGCGAGATGAGCGCACTGGCTGCATCGTGGATCAGGTGATCTGCTTTTCCGGTTCCCGCCGGGGGCATGGAATCGCGTACTTTTTTGATCTTGTCCCGGAGTTCAAGGATGAGCCGCTTTGCACCCTTGCTCCCGATCCCCGATATCCGTGTCAGGCTTTTCTCATCTTCGGAGAGGATTGCCATTACAAAGTCTTCGATCGTGATCTGGGAGAGGATATTGATGGCAGTCTGGGGGCCGATTCCCGAGACGCCAATGAGGATGGAAAATATTTCCCGCTCGCTTGCGTGGAGGAACCCGTACAGGGTGATGGCATCTTCCCGGACTGTCATGTGGGTGAAGAGTTTTACCTTCCCCTTCCGGCCTGCGATCTCCTGCACCTCGGGAACGGGTACATATACGCGGTACCCAATGCCGTTGACGTCCAGTACCACCCACCGGTCCCCGGTCTGGACCGGTTCACCGTACAGATGCGCGATCATTGTACTATCTCATGATGTGGATATGACATAAGGCAATCGAAAGACCATCCGCCGCATCATCCGGTCTGGGCACCTCATCGAGATGGAGCAGGCGCTTGATCATCTCCTGCATCTGTGCCTTGTCCGCCCGTCCGGATCCGGTGATGGCCTGTTTTATCTGGTTCGGGGTATACTCTTCGACCGGCAGACCGTGCTGCTCTGCGGCAAGGAGTATCACCCCCCGCACCTCGCTCACGCTCATCGCAGACGTGACATTCTTGGTAAAAAAGAGTTTCTCCATGGCCAGGTAATCCGGGGAATAGCGGGTAAAGAGTGCGGTAATTTCTGAATATATCTCCAGCAGCCGCTCTGCCTGGCGCCTGCCTGCCTTGGTCTCGATACACCCATAACAGACCGGCGTTATCACTCCTTTCTCTACCCGTATCACGCCATACCCGAGCCGGGCAACGCCGGGATCAATGCCTATGACGATCATGGCAGGTGCCGAACCGGAAGGGTGTATTCCTTTGTGAAAATTTCTTCAGCCATACAACTATCATCCATGGACCGGCAAGGTCACTGCTTTGCCGTTGCTTCGGTCAGCTTTTCCACATTGCTCCGGGTAAAAAACCCGTCAAAACTGCCATACCGTTGAATATATTCCGTGACGATCATGGTGTGCGGGGAGGGTTCGGAGAAGATCTGTCTGAGCCCCTCCGTCTCTGAACCTACGAGTTCGAGCAGGAACTCCATGCCCTCTTTTTTGAGCAGGGCAACGGTCTCTTCGATCTTTTCGGTCTGGAACGCCATGTGGTGAACCCTCGTCCCGTAATTCTGGATAAACTTCTCGGTTGGCCCGGATGTCTCGTCACTGGTATACGGGGTGATTCCTGAAGTGAAGACCATGGCAAAGTCCTCCTTGTTGCGCCGGGCTACGCTCGTGATCGAGTTGAGTGACTTGACGTGCACGCCGAAATCGTAGTGATAGTTGGTCAGCGAGATGAACTCAAGGATTGCACTGGTCCGATCCTGCGCTTTGACCCGGGTGGCAGCATGATCGAGCGGTCCAATATTTTTCAGGTGCCGGTATGCCGGCTTGGTAATGTCAGGAGATATGGCAGTCGCCCCTGCCGGGGCATGGGTTTGCATCCCGTCCATCCACTCTATAAAGCCGATGGAATTGCCGGTATACGGGGAAGGGGCGGTCTGGATAAAAGAGAAGTAATCCGATACGAGAGGTTCAGGTGTCAGGAATTTTGTCCCCCGCTCCTTCTGGATGGCCACGTACTCGTTGATATCCGGTGTGGAAAAAACAAAACTCTCGAGCCGGGTGTTGGGAAGATGTCCGGCGAGTCGTGCGGTATTTGCCCCGGCAAACGGGTTTGAAGAACTGTCCCGCGAACGGACGATCAGCGAGGCCGAACCGGGTACGGAGAGCACATAGCTCTGTGAATCCCCCTCAAAGAAGGCCTCTGTGCACGCGAGTCCGGTATACCGCAGCAGCTCATAGACTGCAGGTACGAGATGGTCGGTCTCGGTGGTGATGATCACCGAGTCAAGCCCTCCCACGAGCCCATCAAGCCCGGCGTCCCTGCGCTCATCAAGAGCCGCAGCGACCCTCTCAATGAGGAGATTCTCCTGTACAGACGCTGAATCGAGCGCAGAATCCTGTGATGTGGTCATAAGTCCGCCAACACTCCTGTGTATAGATACGGTGTCCCGGTCATAAAAATTGCGAAGGAAAAAGCACAGGGAATGATTACAAAACCGTGGATCCCCGATCTGCTGCATTCACCGGACAATAAATACTAGTTATATGGGCACGCAATATGGAATAAAGGAGAAAGTATGAAAAACGTTCATGAACCAACGTATTCCTTTGTCATTCTTACCCTTGTCCTCATTGCGGTCAATACCCTCATCGCCCGGCTCTGCGTCATCGCATTGCCTGGCGGCGTTGGGGGGATTTCTTCGTTCTATGTTGCCGTAGCGTTTATGATCCTCTTCACTCTCTGGTTTGGTGCCTATGGGGGGATTGCTGCCTATGCCGGTACTCTTATCGGATCCGGGCTCCTCTCCACCAACCCGGCCATTCCCATCGATGTTGCAATTTACTGGTCGATCGCCGGCCTCCTGCAGGTCCTCATCCCGCTCGTTGCCCTGCGCTCCTTTGAATGGGATCCGGGTCTTGAGACCCGGCGGGACTGGACGCTGCTGCTGCTCTTTGGTGTATTGATCAACAATGTTGTAGGTGCAGCCTGGGGTGCTTATACCCTCGCGCTCGGGAATGTCATTACATCCAGCCAGATCGGGAGCGTCTTTTCCGCCTGGCTTATCGGAAACATTATCGTAACGATCCTTATCGTGCCACTCGCACTCCGCTACTTTACGCCAAAAGTCCGGAAATCAAAACTCTTTGTCAGGTATTACTGGGAATAGGCAGATCATATTCCTGCCCACCTTTTTTTTGTGTAAAAATTATGGCTCTTTGCTGAAATGAATGGGGAACTCATGAATCAAGTACATTACAAAGATGGGGGCTGATGCCCCTATACCCCCAAAATAAGATGAACGCCGCCGCCCCCGATGGGACGCCCCCGCGGCGGTTCGGGTGGAGTTTTCTGCTTTGTAGAAATTATTTGGAAAACTCTGACGTTCTCGGGGGCTTCGCCCCCGCCACTGGGGCACCCCCCATTGCGATGACAACGTATTACCTGTAACCTTACTCGGGCTATCGCACTGCGCCCGTCCCCCAACGGGGGACTGGTGGCGCAAGAGGGGGGCAATATATAATAAAAAAAAAGTTTTCTACAGAGCAGTGTTTTCTTATAACCACGATTTTAAAAAAATACTATGCCCAGCGAGGCCCCGACAAGGCGACCGGGTGACCCCATCAGGGGGAGGAACATCACAACCACAATTTTAGAAACCTATTTTACCCGCACAAAACGGCGAAGAACTAAAATTATTATCCTGTGTTTTGTTCCTGGGATTGTAAGGACTTCTTCCTGCTGATGCTGATGATTATCGGGACGAGAAGATAGACCAGCAGGGAGAACGGGGGTGAAAGAATTGCCACCCCAATGCCGAGGATCGCAACGGATGGGACGGCTGCAAGGATCCAGAACCGGTATCCTTCCTTAGCGATGTCAAATCTCGTGTCACAGAGATGGTTGCGCCGGCAGATGTACATCCACTGGCCAAGAAAGAGAGAACCAACGATCAGGAGATTTGCATGGAAAAGAAGCACGGCGATCATCACCCCGTCATAAGCTCCTGACACGTCGGTGGTGAACGGGATCAGGACAATGAAGATGAGCATCGCAATATTGAACCGGAGGACCGTTGGATCAACGATTGTCAGATAATGAAACTGGCGGTGGTGTTCGATCCAGAAGAGGGCTAGTACCAGAAATGCGATAATGAAGAGAATAAACTGCGGCAATAATTTTTCAAGGTAACCGGGGAGCTCAGTTGCGGCATGGCTCACGGATAATTCCGGCATAGCGATACCGAGAACGAGCAGGGTCATGGCGAACGCAAAGATCGTGTCCACCAATGTCTCGAGTCGCCCTTTGGAGATCCGGTGGGGATTATCCTGTTCAAATCCGCCCATACAGTATAGTATTCCGGGACACGGGTAAATCTTTTATTCTTCTCTTTTGCATCCGTTCGGCCCCGATAGGGAAAAATCAGGAGGATTCGCTGACAGCTTCCGGATCCGCTTCCATCAGGAGTGAAACCAGGCACATCCCGCTTACCACAATAAAGAGCAGCAGGCTTACCCAGAGCAGGACTCCCTGCAACATCAGGAATGTTGCCCATAACATTGCCACAAGCACGATGAGGTAAAAGAAGATCCAGCCCCTCATCTTCTGCGAACTTTTCACATCCAGAAAGACAAAGACCGGATTTAATCCTGCAATGAGGGCAAACATGAGGGAGAACTGGAATATCTCCCCCTGGCGAATCAGGAACACTGCCCAGAGCGCGGCTGCAAACACGATCAGAAAGAAGATGATCCGTGTACGCTGGAGTGGTGTGAACGGCACGGCACCCATAGTGTAGCATTGTCAACCCACTATAAAAAGAGATGGTATAAAACAGATTCGCAATGATTCCCATAAACCGGGGAACTGCACGTTTTACGCCACAAGATCCTCGTCTTCTGCCTGCCACTTCGGCGAAACGATACAGAGAAAGGTAAGATTACCCTTGCCGGAATTCCGGATCCACTGGCGGGCACGGGGTGGGATCAGGATGATCTGGCCCGGTGTCGCGGGTGCTGCTTCATTGTCGATATGCATCTCTCCCGATCCCTCAAGGATGTAGTAGAGTTCCGTGGATTTTTTCAGGATATGGGGAAGTGTGGACTCCCCGGGCGGGATGATGGCATGGGCAACACTGCATTCCAGATCGTGTGCCCCGGTCACCTTGTCGGGATGCAGCAGCTCGCAGAGGATTGAGCGGTCGATGACACGTTCATGAGGGCAGTGGGCGATATCACGGATGATCATGGAAAAATCACTGGGTAAATGGTGTACAATAATGGGTGAAGAGCGTATTCTTTCGTGAACCGGTTTAACCTCTGAAACACAGAGATTTTTTAGTCATCGCATACCTTTTTACCGATCAGCAATCATCCTTACATGGAGAATGAAATCATGAAGATCATCGGCATCAATAGCAGCCCGAAAGGAGAGAAGAGCCAGACCCGGCGGCTGGTGATGGCCGTTCTTGAGGGAGCACGGCAGAGCGGGGCGGATATTACGTTTGTGGATATCTGTGGCCTTGAGATCAAGTACTGCACGGCATGCGGTACCTGTTACGCAAAAGGCGAGTGCATCCATGACGATGATTTCCCCGCGCTGCTTGAGAAGATGCTGGATGCGGACGGCATCGTGCTCGGCTCCCCGAATTACATCAACCAGGTCACCGCACAGCTCAAGACGATGCTCGACCGGATGGCGGATGTGATCCACTGTCAGTACTTTACCGGGAAGTATGGATGTGCAGTCTGCACCGCGGGCGGATCCCACGTGGACGAGGTCGCCGATTACATGAACTTTACGCTCGGCAACTTCGGGGCGATGACGGTGGGGAAAGTCGGGGTCCTTGTTGGTGCAGATCCGAACGCAATCGTCGGCGCTGAGAAGCAGGCAAAGGAGCTGGGACGGAAACTGGCTGATGCGATCAGGACGAAGTGGGCAGACCCGGCGCAGGAGAAGAACCTGAACGAACGTAAGGAATATTTCAAGCGGCTGGTAGCGTTCAACAAGGATCTCTGGACAAACGAGTACGATCACTGGAAGGGGCTTAAGGAACTGAAGTAATTTTTTACCCTCCCCTCACCAGATACCCCAGATCCCCCAGCGCTTTTTTAATCGCATGTACGTGTTCCATTCCCCTTGTCTCCAGCTCGAGATCTACCCGCGCCTGGTATGCTGCGGTATCGCTCTCACCCTGTATGTGCTGGATCGAGAGGATATTGCCCTTCTCTTTTGCTATCGTAAAGAGGAGCCGGGCAAGGGTGCCGGGCTGGTCATCGAGCAGCACCGAAAAGCGGACGATTCTCCCGTGTCTCAGGAGCGACTGCCTCAGTATCCGGAAGAGCTGCGGGCTGTCCACATTCCCGCCGCTGATCACGAGCACGACCCTGCTGCCCGGTTTTACCGGAATGGATCCGTTCAGGAATGCAGCAAGCGGTGTTGCTCCCGCACCCTCGGCAATTACATGTTTGCGTTCCATTAACAGGAGCATCGCATCCGCGATCTCATCTTCCGAAGCGAGCGCAATCCTGTCCACCAGTTCCTGTAAAACCGGCAGCGTTTCTGCTCCTGTCTGCATGACGCGTATCCCGTCGGCTATCGTCTGCCCGGCAGCAACTCTCACCGGCCCTACGGTTTTCAGGGCTTCGTATGCAGAGGGGCAGGCTTTTGCCTGTGCACCGATGATCGAAATATCCGGTCGCAACCCTTTGGCAGCGATCGCGATCCCTGCGATCAACCCGCCTCCCCCCACCGGGACGACGATCATGTCTGCATCCGGGAGATCATGGAGGATCTCGAGTGCCATGGTTCCCTGTCCCGCAATAACTTCCTCATCGTCATACGGGTGGATGAACAGTCCCCCTTCCCGTGCGATCTCCACTGCCTGTTCGATGCTCTCTTCAAGCGTGAGGCCGGCGATGATCACGTTCGCGCCATACCCCCGGGTTGCCTCCTGCTTGGCAATCGAAGTCCATTCCGGCATCACGATCGTTGCCGGGATCCCGGCACGCTGAGCGGCAATCGCAACACCCTGTGCATGATTTCCGGCCGATGCAGCAATTACCCCGTGCTCTTTACACCGTTCAGGACAGGAAAGGATCTTGCAGGTAGCGCCCCGCACCTTGAACGAACCGGCTTTCTGGAGCGTCTCCAGTTTCAGGTAGACCTCTGCTCCTGCCATTGCAGAGATCGTGGGGGAATACACAAGCGGTGTACGAATGATATGGGGGGCGATCAGCACCTGAGCATGCCGGATATCAGCAAGCGAGACCATGATGAGAAGATATCCTGAAAGGATATGAGGTTTGCGGCGTTTTTTTAGTCTGGTCAGAGCTCCCCGATATCTTCGTTCCAGAGCCGGGGATTTTTTCGGATGAATTCCTGCATCATGGTGACACATTTTCCAAGATCCAGATCGATAACCACGATGCCATGCTCTTCCATAAAGGCACGGGCACCGGTAAAATTCCGGGATTCACCCACGATGACTTTTTTTATCCCGAACTGGACTGCTGCACCGGCACAGAGATAGCAGGGCATGAGCGTGGAATAAAGCACGGTATCCCGGTACGTCCCAATCCGCCCGGCATTGCGCAGGCAGTCGATCTCCGCATGGATGATCGGGTCTCCTTCCTGCACCCGGCGGTTGTGTCCCCTGCCGATGATTAAATCTCCCCGCACCAGGACCGAGCCTATGGGAATTCCCCCTTCTGTAAGCCCTTTCATTGCTTCTTCAATCGCTTCCTGCATGAACGGATCCATGGTACATTCCACCTCTTTTAGATTGCTTGGTTTTTCCGGTTTTTTTTGTGTCAGCGCCGTTACCAGACCTCAGGTATCCCGTCAATCAGTGGCGCCAGAAAGACGTATGCGGGAAGGAGCAGCCCGGCAACAATGGCATTGTAAAACGGCAGGGATGTGACCGTTATAACCCCGAGGGCGAAGGCCCAGATGAGAAACCCGATCGCAGAGATGCTAATCTGTACCACATCGGTAATATTCTCTCCTTTCCAGAGATATAGGACCGTTCCCAGGACCCCGAGGATCAGGATCCAGCGTGCCACCACGGGATACCACGATTCGGTGCCGGACAGGAAGTACGTGATTCCATATACTGCGATAAACAGGGCGATTGTTTCCACGGGAATATATTTGATCAACCGCTCCCGGTAGGAATCATTGGGTATGTCCCGGCTGGCATCTCCCTTTACCCTGAACAGGACTGCATCCCGGTTCCGCCGGGTCACCACTAACCGCATGATCTCTTCACACCTTTTCTTTTAGAGCATCCTCTGGCGGGCTTATCATATCAAGCCATCGCAGCAGGATTGTACCTGAAATACTGGTACCCTCAGGGAAAAAAAGATGAACGGCTGGTATTTATTATGCCGCTCGTTTCTTGATCATTTCGAGCGCTTCAAACGCTTCCCGGCGCACGGACACGTTCTCATCGGACAGGAGGCTGGTGATGTGATCGACCGCTTTCTGGTCGCCGATCTCACCGAGAAGAAGCACCGCACGCCTCCGGACATCGCTCTGGTCGTCTTTTAAGACCATGATGAGGGGTGTGGTTGCCGGCTGGCCGAGCATCCAGAGTGCTTCCATAGCACCGGTTCTCATCCGTGTGTCCCCCTCGCGGAAGACCTGCATGAGCGGTGCGATTGCCGGTACACCGAGTGCTGCCAGCGACTTGACGACTTCGATGCGAACCGGCCGTTCCGGGTCATCGAGCACGCCGATGATGGGGGAGATCGCCCGGGTATTGCCGATCTGGCCGAGCACTTCCACGGCACCCTTGCGGATACCGGGGTTCTGGTCACCGAGCGCTTTGATCAGGGGATCTACGGAGGGTTCCCCGATCGTGACAAGTGCGAGTGCTGCCCTGCGCTGGACATCATCATTGGGATCAATGAGCGCCCGTATGAGTGGTTCAATGGCCGGCTCGCCCAGCGAGCAGAGTGTTGCCATCGCTGCCATGCGGACATGCTCCCGGGCATCGTTGAGGATTTCGATCAAAGGCCCGACAGCCCGTGGATCCCCAATACGACCGAGTGCAACTGCACTCTCGTGCCTGACCCAGGGATCGGCATCTTTTAATGACTCGGTAAGGTGGCTGACTGCCCGTGTCTCACCCATGACACCCAGAGCCTGCACCGCCCCACGACGGATGAGTGGTTGACTGTGCTTTACGGCCTGGACTAAGGGACCTACGGAGGGTTCACCAACCAGCTGGAGAGCCCGGATTGTTTCCTGGCGCACATCGTCGGAAGCCTCATCCAGCGCACCGATGAGGGGTGCTACTGCCGGAACACCAATCTTGCCAAGGGTGTCTGCCGAGCCGCGCCTGATGATCCAGTACTCGTCTTTGAGCCCCCGAATGAGCGGCTCGATGAATGGCTCACCGAGATCCCCGACCGATCGTACGGCATTCCACCGGGTGTCAAGGTCCCCTTCGGTAAGGGCCCTGAGGAAATTATCGTAGCGCTCCTTTTGTGCAAGGCGACGCGCCTGCTCTTCCTCCTCACCCTTGCCTGATTTGAACAAATTGAGGAATTTCTTTGTGATACTCATGGGACATCTCCGAACGAATATTAGTATAAAATCCCTCAAATAGGTATCGGATATCCAATCCGTTGGATTATGTCGCTCCTGCTTTTATTTTGGAAAAATAATGATGAGGGTAAATCTCCCACACCCGGTAAGAGATTCTTATATTCAAAATCGGTTGTTACCAGAAAGCCACTCAATTGTTCAAAAAATACGGGTTGAAAAAAAGAATACGATTATGATGCATAACCAACGGTGAATTGGACATTACCTGAGGAGGTTTTGGGGACATCATAAACATACATGGTGTAGACGCCCGTTGGCATGGTAGAATCGAGTGTGTACTTAAAAATCCATGTTTTATCTGCCAGCACCGAGAACGTACCCAGTTCAATACCGCCGGCATATTGCCCGGGCCCGTATAATACCAATATCACGTTCGGGGCACCTGTTGTGCACTGACCGGAAAAGGTTACAACATCTCCCGTGCCCGCAGAATAACTGCTTGGCGATATTGATACGAGTCCACCCCCAATCACGGTAAATTCAATTCTCTCAGACGTGGTTTTCCAGGGGTCGGATACGATCATGGTGTATGAACCCGAATCTACAGAAGAACCCGGATTCCAGGTATAACTCCAGGTGCCGAGCCCGTCAACGTTTTGCTGGACCAGCGATACCCCGCCGGCATATTTTCCCGGCCCGTATAGTGTCAGCAATACCTGATCCGTTCCAACTGCTCTTCCCGAAAAAAGATTTGAATCCCCGATAATCATCATCTTTTTCCCCACCTGTATGGTTACTTCTGTCGGTGCGGGTGTCGGTATTGGGGTTGATGTCCTGGTGATCTCCCCGGGTAACTGCGCTGTTGCCTGAGGGGTTAATGCAGCATAATAGTTTGAAGAACCCTTTGTGACGGTGATGGCAGTTGACCAGCTCTGGTATCCGGCATGGCGGTATTCAAGCGTATGGGGCCCTGCTACAATTTCCGGAATGGTGACCGGGGTGGTTCCCCGGTACTGGTTGTCAAGATAGACCTCAGAGCCCGTGGGTGACGATGAAAGAATGAGTGTTCCTTTTCCTGAATCCGGACTTGATACACATCCGGATAGCAGCACCAGTAACACAAAAACAACCAAAGAGATTATCCCAATCTTATGATTCATTGCTCTTCAAGCCTCTCACGATAAGCGTTATTCCGCAGCGTTAAATAGGTTTGCCACTCGGGACTGCCGTTTTTTCAGGTCTGGCAGGTGAAAACACACAGGACTAAGCAGTATGGCAGAATGGGCAGCCATCAATGCCTTTTTGTAAGGTCGAGAATCTCACGGGCCAGTGCCACACTCTTGTCCTCATCGGTCATGAGGGTATCTGACCTGACGGCATCGCTCACCTCGACCGGGTCACGGATATCCTGTACAAAGATATCGATCAACCCGTCATAACAGTTGAAGGTGCCCAGAGAGCTCGGTTCGAATCCGGATGCCTGCATGAGAGCACCCGCAGGACCACTGATCGGCTCTGTTCCAATAAACGGGCTCACCGCGATCACGAGTTTATCTTTGAGTGCGTTTTTCATCCCATCACAGGAAAGAATCGGCAGAATGCTGGTGATCGGGTTTGAAGGGCCGATCACCACAACATCACTCGCTCCGATTGCTGCCAGTCCCTCTTCGGTTGCAACCGGGGGCTCAGTAAAACTCCGGGTGACCTTCTGGATCTCAATTTTCCCCTTTGCCCGTATCCAGTACTCCTGGAAATGAATGAGGCCGATATCGGTCCGGACCTGGGTTGTCACTTCAGTATCGGTCATGGGAAGCACATTTTCCCGGACCCCGAAGCGGTCACAGAGGATTTTTGTTGCATTGGTCAGGCGCATTCCGTTTCGCAGCATCTCGCCGCGGGCAATGTGTACTGCCCGGTCCCGGTCGCCGATTGCGATAAATTCATCGATTCCCAGCCGGGTGATCTCATCATGGGTGGTGAACGTATCGTTTCTGATCCCCCACCATGTATCCGTGTTGAGGATGCCGGAGAAGAGATACATGACCGTGTCAACATCCGGTGAGATGTGGTTTCCCGAGATCCAGATGTCTTCAGCCGTGTTGACAATGACCGATATCTCGTGACGGTCCATCACTTTCTGCATGCCCCGCAGGAGTTTGGGGGTGCCCGTCCCGCCCGAAAGGAAAGTTATCATTACTCAATACTTTTATGCGATGTATATGAAGATTCTTTAGTGAATTTAAAGATAATCAAAGACCCGGTCCATGGCTATGTTGAAGTGGAGGAGTTTGCCCTTGCCCTGCTCGATTCCCCGGCACTCCAGCGCCTCCGCTACATCAAGCAGCTCGGTTTTTCTTATCTTGTATATCCCGGTGCCAACCATACACGGTTCGAACATTCGCTGGGGACGATGTTCCTTGCGGATGTCGCGTGCCGGCGGTTTGGACTTTCGGATGATGAGCGCAGGCTGGTGGTCGCTGCCGCCCTCCTCCATGACATTGGTCATGGCCCGTTCTCCCATGCCAGTGAACCGCTCATGGAACAGTTCCTGCACCGGACCCATGATGACATTCACCTGATCGTCGAGGAGCATGTGGGAAGCCTCCTCCGGACCCTGGATATCGATCCCGACGTACTCTGTGCGGTGGTGAAAGGGAACCACCCGCTCTCCGGGATCATCCACGGGGATCTCGATGTGGACCGGATGGATTACCTGCTCAGGGATGCGTATTTCACCGGCGCCCCGTATGGCACGGTGGATGCCCAGCGTCTTATCCGGCATCTGATCCGGACGGACGAAGGGACGGTGATCGATGAGAATGGGGTGAATGCCGCCGAGTCGCTCCTGATCGCACGCACGCTGATGCGCCCGTCCGTATATTACCACCATGTCAGCCGGATTGGGGAGTGTATGTTCCAGCTGGCGGTTCTTGAGCATCTCACCGATGCACCTGGTACCACAGCCAAACAAATTCTCACGATGGATGATTACGGGTGCATGCATGCATTACAGACTTCGGAAAAACCTGTTGCCCGGGCACTTGCAGCACGGTTATACGAGCGCCGGCTCTACAAACGGGCCCTCTCTGTAGGGAGCGACCAGGTCAATGCAGCGGCATTCCATGACGGTGCCCCCCTTGAAAAATGCCGGGATTTTGCCACCCGTATCGCTGAACAGGCAGGGATCCTGCCGCATGAGGTACTGGTTGACATCCCCTCCATCCCCAGCGAGATGTCGCTTGGTGTCCGGGTGAAGAACCGTCATGCCGTTGTGGATTTCGAAGAGTTCTCTCCCCGTGTGCGGACGCTCAATGCCACCCGGCGGGAACAGTGGCGTCTCGGGGTATATACCCTTCCCGGACAGCAGGAGCGTGTTGCCGATGCAGCCTGCGGGGTCCTGCACATTAAAAAGCCGACCCGGCAGGACACATTATTTTAAAAGGCGGAAACCGGGCCGGTTTGCGACCGGCTCTGCATAAATAAACAATAATATGCTCCCGTGCCTAACATTCCCCATGATGAAGCACAGTGTTTTAGTTATCCTTGCACTGATCATAGCCGGGGTGATGGTAGCAGGGTGCACCCAGAGCCCGGCAGTATCCGCTACAGTCCCCACGCCAACTGCCGCGACTGCTGTTGTTACCCCGACGCAGGCCCGCCCCTCGTTTACGATGGGAGATCATTATCTCCAGAAGTCCTACTCGTTCCAGAGTGAGAAGGATGTATTTGTCGAGCAGTTCCGTGTGGATAACCCGGCATGGGGCATTGAGTTTGATGTCCTCCCGCTCAACGACAATACCATCTACTGCTGGTTCGAGATGAAGGTGACCAACATCGATACCGGCCAGGTTGATACGTATGGGTACGGCAGGGAGAACGGGTTTGACCTTAAAAACCAGATCCCCATGTATACCACCGGGCCATACAAGCTTGAGATGAAGGGAAACCGGGTCAAAGTGGATGTTACTGCGGCCAAACGCAATCCCTAGGTGAACTGGTATGAACGAAGACTGGATTGTTATTGTCAGCGGGATCGTGGCAATTGTCCTGATCCTTGCCATCATCTTCTATAACCTGAAGGCCGCTGAACGCAGGATGCACGAGAATTCCCACAAACTCAGGGTCTATACCGATCTGCTCAATGCGATCACGGAACTGAACCTTGCCGGTGGCGATCCCTACAAGATGGACATTGCAAAAAAGAACCTTGCGCTCACCCTCAACCGTCTCAACCTTGTCGGAAGTACCGGGGTGCTGAAAAGTACCAACGACCTGCTGGATTTCTTAAACGAGCACAAGGAGAAGGAGTATGATACGATACGGCTCCACAATATCCTCAACACGCTCGTGATTGAAGCGCGCCGTGACTTAAACCCGTCCCATGCCCGCAGGGTTGAGGATGCTCAGGTCAGGTACCGCTTCTTTGCTCCGCCCAAAACCAAGTAACCTCCTGCCCGGGGGGAGAGATCCCGGCATAAACTCTTTTTGTCTTCAATCCGACATTGCTATCACAGGAAAGGGCAGGGTTTATGAAAAAAGAGTATGTTGTCGGAGTGACGGGGGCAAGCGGGACCTGCTATGCCCGCCGCCTGCTTGAGGTGCTGTGCCGGGATGCCAACGTCCATCTTATTGTATCAGATATTGCGCAGCAGATTGCCACCCACGAGGGTGTCTCGTTTGAAGGGTTCAATGCAACGGTCCATCACATCGATAAGATGGGGGCATCGATCGCAAGCGGTTCCCACAGGATCGACGGGATGGTCGTGATCCCGTGCAGTGCCAAGACCCTGTCGGCGATTGCAACCGGGTACGCCGACAACCTGATCACCCGGACAGCGGATGTCTGTCTGAAAGAGGGCCGGAAATGCATTCTTGTCCCCCGGGAAACCCCGCTCTCAAAAATCCACCTGAAAAATATGCTCGCTGCCGAAGATGCCGGGGCCCTGATCATGCCTGCCTGCCCTGCCTTCTACCATCACCCGAAGACCATCGATGATCTGGTGGATATGGTCGTTGCCCGCGTGCTCGACCACCTTGAGGTAGAACATTCGCTTGCACAACGCTGGAGTGGTTACGATGCGTGAATTTATTGAAAAGATGCGTAAACAGGGGCTTGTTATCGAGGTAAAAGAGCCCGTGTCTGCAGATATGCAGGCGGCTAAGATGGCGAGCACTACTGACAAGCTCCTCTTCTTTTACAATATCGAAGGCAAGCGTGCGGTGATGAACCTCACCGCCAGCCGGACCTCGCTCTCCCTTGCCCTTGGGATTGACGAGAAGAAGATTGTCCCAACGCTTGCCGATGCAAAATTCGATGGTAAGGTGGTCGAAGCCCCGCCGCTGAAGATGGAAAAGCCGGATCTCACCCGGATCCCTGTTATGCATCACTTCCCGAAAGATGCGGGAAAATACCTCACGTCTGCGATCGTCTTCTCCCGCTGGGACAGAGTGGAGAACGCATCGATCCACCGGATGCAGGTGCTCGATTCCCACCGGGTGGCGGCCCGGCTCGTAGAAGGCCGGCACACGCACGTGATGCTCAAAAAAGCGCTGGCAAAGGGGGAGAAACTCCCCGTTGCCGTTACGATCGGGACTCACCCGGCCGTCACGTTTGCAAGCTGCACCCGGGTACCGACGGGTATGGAACTCCCGTTTGCCGCAGAACTGATGGGCGGGGAGATGAAAGTGCACCGGTGCAGCAACGGCGTGCTGGTCCCGGATGCCGAGATCGTGCTGGAAGGGTTTATCACGGGGGATCTCACCGAGGAAGGGCCGTTTGTGGATATCACCGGGACCTATGATCCGATCCGCATGCAGCATATCATCGAATTCACCGGCATGTACCTGAAACCGGACTGTATCTACCACGGCATCCTGCCCGGTGGCGATGAGCACAAGATGCTGATGGGCGCACCGTATGAGCCGAAGATCTACAAGGCAGTGGCCGGGGTCACCGAAGTGCGCAACGTGGTGCTGACCAAGGGCGGGTGCGGATACCTCCATGCGGTGATCCAGATAAAGAAGAGCACGCAGGGCGATGCGAAGAACGCGATCATGGCTGCGTTTGCCGCCCATACCTCGCTCAAGCATGTGGTGGTGGTGGATGAGGATATTGATCCCAACGATCCCCATGACGTGGAGTACGCGGTTGCCACCCGGGTGAGCGGTGACCGGGATATCATGGTCATCACCGGTGTCCGGGGCTCGTCGCTCGATCCCTGCCAGCTTGAGGACGGCACGAATGTGAAAATCGGTGTCGATGCAACGATGGTGCTCGGGCGCGAGGCGGACTTCTCGCGTGCCACCTGGTGACCGCGATGTATCTCGATCCTGAGGATGAACGGATTCTTGCCGGTGAACAGGGTGAGACAAAGGCGAAGATGCTCGAGCTCCTCGTTGCCCTGGGCAAGGTGTTTGGTGCCGGGCGGCTCGTGCCGATCCGGAGTGCACAGGTAAGCGGAGCCTCCTACAAGACGATCGGGGAATACGGCCTCCAGTGGCTCTCCAGCCTCGATGCACGGGCAGTCGTTCCTGCTGTGCTGAACCCCATCGGCATGCCCCGGGGACGCTGGCAGGAGATGGGCGTAAAAGAGGATTTTGCCCGGAAGCAGCAGGCCGTGGTTGCGGCCTACGAACGGCTCGGCATCGGCCTTGAATGCACCTGCACTCCTTACTACCTGCGGGAAACTTCCTATGGTGACCATCTCGCATGGTCGGAATCGTCAGCGGTCAGCTACGCGAACTCAGTGATCGGGGCACGGACGAACCGTGAAGGCGGCCCCGGAGCCCTTGCCGCGGCCCTCATCGGCAAGACGCCCTGCTATGGTCTGCACCTTGCAGAGAACCGGAAACCGCAGGTCGTCATCAGGGTACAGGCAGATACCCGCGACTGGAGTATTGCCCACTTCGGGGCGCTCGGGTACCATACCGGCAGGCTGGTGGGAAACCGTATCCCGTTCTTCTCCGGTATAAACCCGGACAGCGACCAGCTTAAAGGGCTTGGTGCGGCAATGGCGGCAACCGGGGCTGTTGCCCTGTATCACGTGGAAGGTGTGACACCGGAAGCAGTGAAGATCCCTTACGACCTCAGCGGGCTCGAGACGATACCCGTGGAGTCTGATGGGATCCTGCAGCTGTTTAAGGACATGCCGGTTGAAGCAGTTGCGGTAGGCTGCCCGCACTGCTCTCCTGCGGAACTGGCTACCATTGCCGGGCTGCTTTCGGGAAAACTCGTTTCAAAACCCCTGTATGTTTTTGCTGCACAGGGTGTGATTGACAAGAACCTGCGAACCGTGGACTCCATCGAGAAGAGTGGCGCGCGGGTCTTTGCCGATACCTGCATGGTTGTTTCGCCCGTTATGGAGCAGTACTCCTCGATCATGGTGAACAGCGGTAAGGCACTTGCATACGTGCCGGACATGTGCGGGGCCTTGGCGAGAATCGGGACGATTGAAGAGTGTATCGCTGTGGCAACGGAGTAATTCACGGTTTTATAAAAAAATGCTGCATTGTAGAAAACTTTTTTTCACGTAATATATTGCCCCCCTCTTGCGCCACCAGTTCCCCGTTGGGGGAAGGGCGCAGTGCGATTGCCAGAGTAAGGTTACAGGTAATACATTGTCATCGCAATGGGGGGGTGCCCCAGTGGCGGGGGAAAAAGCCCCCGGGAGCGTCAGAGTTTTTTAAATGATTTCCTATGAAAATCAGATTATTTGGAAAAAATGGAGATGTATCCTTTCTTCAACTGCGATGAACCCCGCCGCCCCCGAAGGGACGCCCCCGCGGCGGTTTTGATGAATAATCTGTTGAAACCTCATTGCCCCGCCGTGCCTCGGAGAGGCCCTGAGGCGGGGGAGAATCATATAAACGATTTTCATGATTTGGGAGTGAACTTAATGGTTCATGCCCGTTTCTACAAAGCAAAAAATTCTAATCCCAATCCTGTATTCTTTTTGGGATTTTAAAAAAAAGGGAATCAGGATATTGCAAGCAGGATCTTTTTGATCTCTGCAACCGCTTCCTGAGAGGGGTTCTTTCCCGGGCCAACCCCATCGCCATGGGAAAGAATCATCTGGACATCGCTCTTTTTGACGCTGGCAAAAGATATTTTATCCCAGATCTTCTGGTCGATAGTGTTCCATGTACACTGCAGAAGGTGCCCGAGGAGGTGAATCTCATCTTCAGAAAATGATTTCCACTCCGTTCCCAGACCCTGCTGGATCATTTTAATCGCATGTTCCACAAGTTTCCCACGGTGAACATGGTACATTCGCCGTCCAATCTCAGCCTGCGTTACATTTGGCATTCGTTTCTCCTCCCACGCATGTGTGAATGTTGAATGAATCCCATTCTCCCCCCATATACTTTGTGATAGAATGGCAGTTCCATGCAAACGATCACAATCAGGGAGGAGAATGGATCTGACTGTGGCTCGGGGAAAACAATATATTCCGGCATGGGCATAATTCCCACCAGTACCATTCCATGTCCCGCAGCACTGAAGAAGACCTGGGCAGGCGGCGGTTCCAGATCGAGAAGGAAAAAGCCGTTGAAGATGCGTATGAAAAGATCCGTCGCAGCTTCGGTCAGGAATGGCAGGTTTTTTCTGCGGAGGATTGTGCAGTTCTCCGCGATGTATTAGGAGAGATCTGGATCAGTGTTGACCGGCATCGCTGGAAAAATTACTGCTTTTCTACGCTGTCACATAAGGAAATACTCTCCCTGATCGCTATAGCAAAAGAGGGACTTTGCCAGAAGTGTATGACCAAAGATGCCCTCACCCGCCTGGACGAAATCCTTGAGTAGGACCATGGTGGAAGCTATATACCGACGACACCTGCGAATATTTCCAACCCATAACTCCCATACATTAATATAGGTTAACCTGTTAGGTTGTATCATTGGGAGGTATCAAAGAATGGTCGGTTGGGAAGTCCCCATTGGAGCCGCAATTGCATTTGCTTTCGGTGCGATTGCAACAGGTTGGGCGCAATCACGAATTGGTGCAGCCGGAGCCGGTGCAATTGCTGAACGCCCGGAAACCGCCGGGTCGATCATTATTTTAGAAGCGATTCCCGAAACACTGGTGATCTTAGGTTTTGTCGTCGCTTCCATGATCATCCTGATGGTCAAGTGATCGCGGAAATTCCGGAATAACGCGACACGGATCGTGTTCTTCTGCCCGAACGATATTTTTCTTCCCCAGTCCGGGAAGAACCGGAAATTTTCCGGGCAGGTATTCCGGTTTTCAGATGAGATAAGAACGGCTGGTGATTCGTTTGGCCTATGAAAACCTGTTGAAATCGGTTGACGAAAGTGCACAGGAACGGGAGCGCGAACTTGAGGAAAATGCACGCGTTACGATAGAGAGTATCAGAAGAAAAGCACGCGAACAGGCAGAACTGATACGACAATCACAAGTTTCTGATGCAGAAAAGGCAGCTGCTGTTGAGAAAAACAAACTCATGTACATTGCCGGTGCAGAGAACAAGGCACGACTGATCCAGATCAGGGGACAACTCTTCTTATCGGCATTTAATGAGGCCAAGCTTCGGCTTTCCCACCTGAGAAACGATCCGGAATACCCGGATATTTTTAAAAAACTCACCGTGGATGCAGCAGAGGCTCTGGGGGCGGGGACGTTCCATGTTCACGTGGACAAACGGGATGAAGATCTCTGCAAAAAAACCCTTGCTTTGTTAAACCTCAACGCCGAAATTATCCCGGACCTTGCATCTGCCGGTGGACTCGTAGCGAGTCTGCCCGACGGATCGATCATCATTTCAAATACCGTGGAATCCCGGCTGGAACGGGCACAAGAACGAAAAAAACTGGAGATCTATTCAATCCTGTCTGGTGACTGAGATGGACTGGGGGTACATCAACGCACGGATGCGGGGGATGAAAAGCCGCCTGCTGGACCGGCGTGCGCTTGATAACCTGGTATTGCAGCCGGATCTCGAGTCCCTCATTGCCGATCTCGAAAAGACTTCCTACAAGCCGGACATCATCGAAGCAAAAGTCCAGTATTCCGGCGTGCTCTGCATCGAATATGCCCTGCGGAAAAATTTTACCCGGACCTTCCGGAAGATCCTTAAGTTTGTCCAGGAGGAAGAGGCAGAACGGTACATCACTATCTTCCTGCACCGCTGGGATGTCCAGAACATCAAAACGATCCTCCGCGGGAAAAATATCCATATCACAAATGAAGAGATCCTGGAGTGTCTCGTACCTGCAGGGGAACTGGATGAAGCAACCGTAATCGAACTCGTCCGGCAGCCGGATATCAGGGCGGTTATCGATATGCTTGCCACATGGCAGATCGTGTATGCAAAACCCCTGACCGGGGAATTCCCGGAGTTTGCAAAGTCCGGAGATCTTGCCCTGCTCGAGTGTGCACTGGATGAATACTATTATGAAAATGCGCTCGAGCAGGTCAAAAACCCGTCCTACAACAATGGACTGATCCGGAATATCATCTCGTTAGAGATCGATGTCGTGAACCTGAGGACAATCCTTCGGATGATCCGTGATCACATTGAACCCGATGAGGCAAAAAAATTCCTCATCAGTGGCGGGAAGGAATTTGATTCCCGCCAGCTCGATCATTTCCTTTCCCTGCATTCGATTGAAGACCTGGTAGAAGAACTTAAAAATACACCATACCGGTTCCTGGCAAATGTGCCACCGTCTGCCCTGAGAACCCAGAAGATCTCCGTTATCGAAAAACAACTGGAGAAGTTCCTGGTACAACAGGGCGTGAGCGCATTTTTAGGAGATCCCTTAAGTGTGGCCTCGGTTATCGGGTATTTCTGGGCGAAATATAATGAGATCACGAATATCCGGATCATCTCCCGGTGCAAGACAGCGGATTTTCCGGTAGAGCAGCTGAAAGAGGAACTCGTGTATGTTTAAATTCGTGGTTGTTACCGATCGGGATCGTGCTTCAGGATTCCGGCTTGCCGGCGTGGAGGTCCTTGAAGCGGGAACCATGGACGAAGCCCGGAAAGTGATCCCTCCGCTGCTGTACAAGGACGATATCGGTATTGTGGCGGTGAATGAAGAGTTCATGCTCTCTTTAGATGAGAAACTGATGGACAGGATTGAGAAGATGCACCGGCCGCTCATTATCCCGATCCCCTCCAAGTCCAAAGAGGTTGACCGGAGGACGTATATCGAACGGCTCCTGAGAAAAGCAATCGGGTATAATATCGTGTTGAAGAGGTGATGGTATGATTACAGGAACCATTTCAAGAATTTCCGGACCCGTCATCATTGCCCGTGATATGAAATGGTCAAAAATGTATGACGTGGTCAAGGTGGGAGAAGAGGCACTCCGGGGGGAGATCATCCGCCTTGAGGGGGACGATGCGGTCATCCAGGTCTATGAAGACACGACCGGTCTGACGATTGGAGAGCCTGTTGAAAATACGGAAAACCCCCTGTCAGTAGAACTCGGCCCCGGGCTCCTTTCCTCCATCTACGACGGGGTACAGCGCCCGCTGCCGGTACTCCTGAAACTCAGTGGGGATTTTATTGCCCGCGGTATATCGGCCCCGGGGCTCAACCGTGAAAAAAAATGGGAGTTTGTTCCTGCCGTCAAAACCGGTGATACGGTAACTACCGGCGATATTTTAGGCACCGTGCGGGAATTCCATTTCGAGCACCGTATCTTGGTCCCGCACCATGTGTCCGGAACCGTCACCGATATCCGGAGCGGTCAGTTCACGGTGGAAGATACCATATGCACTCTCAATTCCACCATCAACCTCTCCATGATGCAGGTCTGGCCGGTCAGGATTCCCCGGCCGCACCAGAAAAAACTGGATCCGGTCCTGCCGCTGATCACCGGCCAGCGGGTCTTTGACTGCATCTTTCCGGTAACCAAGGGTGGGACAGCGATGATCCCGGGCGGGTTCGGGACCGGAAAGACGGTATCTGAGCAGACGCTTGCCAAATGGTCTGATACGCAGGTGGTAGTGTATATCGGGTGCGGTGAACGGGGCAACGAGATGACCGATGTGCTCGAAGAGTTTCCCGAACTGGTGGACCCGCGGACCAATCTCCCCCTTATCCAGCGGACGATCCTCATCGCAAACACCTCCAACATGCCGGTCGCTGCCCGTGAAGCCTCAATCTATACGGGGATCACGATTGCAGAATATTTCCGGGATATGGGATATGATGTGGCCCTGATGGCGGACTCCACCTCGCGGTGGGGCGAGGCCCTGCGGGAAGTATCAGGACGGCTCGAGGAGATGCCCGGTGAAGAGGGTTATCCTGCGTATCTTGCCACCCGGCTGTCTGCCTTTTATGAACGGGCGGGCAGGGTCGTATGCCTGGGTTCGGGAGAACGGAATGGTTCCATCACGGTTGTCGGGGCCGTGTCACCCCCCGGGGGGGACTTCTCCGAACCGATCACGCAGAACACGCTGCGGGTGGTCGGGACCTTCTGGGCACTGGATACCAACCTTGCATACCGCCGGCATTTCCCCTCGGTGAACTGGATCAAGAGTTACTCGCTGTACCTTGACAGCATCGGTGACTGGTACACGACAAATGTGGCCCCCGACTGGCGGGAGCTGCGGGAAAAATCCATGTACCTGCTGCAAAAGGAAGTCGAGCTGCAGGAGATCGTCCAGCTGGTGGGTCCCGATGCCCTGCCGGAGAGCGAGAAAGCGATCCTTGATGTTACGAGGATGATCCGCGAGGACTTCCTCCAGCAGAGCGCGTATAGCGATACGGACTCCTTCTGTCCCATAGAAAAACAGTACCTGATGCTCAAGGTGATCATGACCTACTATGCCAGCGTGATCGAAGGGATGAACCGGGGCATCACGCTCAAACAGGTGCAGGGTCTTTCCTTAAAGGCCGATATCGGGCGGATGAAGGAGATCCAGGAGATCAACCTTATCCGGGACATGATTGGTGAAATCGATAAGCAGCTGATGTCTCTGGAGGTGGAACGATGAAGCCCGTTTCGCTGGTAACAAAAGAGTACAAGACGATCGATTATGTCTCGGGTCCCCTCATCTTTGTCAATAGTGTCAAAGGTGCATCGTTTGGCGAGATCGTCCGGATCACCCTGCGGGATGGGGAGGAACGGACCGGGCAGGTGCTCGACATCTCCGAAGATCATGCGGTCATCCAGGTGTATGAAGGTACCCGGGGCATTGACACAACGGCAACCACCGTCCGGTTCACCGGTGAACCCGCACGGATCAATGTCTCTCTGGATATGCTGGGCCGGGTGTTCAGCGGAGTGGGAAAAGCCCGGGACGGCGGGCCGGAGATCATACCGGAGGCGGTTCTCGATATCGCCGGCACGCCCATCAACCCCTCCGCGCGGGACAAACCGGCGGACTTTATCCAGACCGGCATGTCGGCCATTGACGGGCTCAACACGCTTGTACGGGGACAAAAACTGCCGATCTTCTCCGGCTCCGGCCTTCCGGCAAGCAAACTTGCAGCCCAGATCGCACGGCAGGCAAAAGTCCGGGGTGAGGGCGAGAAGTTTGCCGTGGTCTTTGTTGCGATGGGCATCACCCACAAGGAGGCATCCTTCTTCATGCGGGACTTTGAGCGGACGGGAGCGCTCGAACGGGTGGTCTTTTTCATGAATCTCGCCGATGATCCCACGGTGGAGCGGCTTGCAGCCCCGCGATGCGGGCTGACGGTTGCAGAGTTCCTCGCGTTCACCCACAACCTGCACGTGCTCGTGATCCTTACCGACATGATCAACTACTGCGAAGCCCTCCGGGAGATCTCAACTGCCCGGGAAGAAGTGCCCGGCCGGCGGGGCTATCCCGGCTACATGTATACGGATCTCTCCTCGATTTACGAGCGGGCCGGCAGGCTGAAAGGAAAGAGCGGGTCGATCACCCAGCTCCCGATCCTGACGATGCCGGACGATGATATCACCCACCCGGTACCCGATCTCACCGGCTATATCACCGAGGGGCAGATCGTCTTGTCCCGGGATCTCTTCCGCCGGGGTGCAGATCCGCCGGTTGATGCCCTCCCCTGCCTCTCCCGGCTCATGAACTTAGGGATCGGTCCCGGCAAGACCCGCGAAGATCACCGGGGGGTTGCTGACCAGCTGTACGCCTCCTATGCATACGGCCGTGACCTGCGCCGGCTCGTCGCAATCGTCGGGGAGGAAGCCCTGACCGAACTGGATAAAAAATATCTGAAGTTAGCAGACGGGTTTGAGAAACAGTTCATCTCGCAGGGAGATGACGACCGGTCGATCGAAGAGACATTCAGGATCGCGTGGGACCTGTTTGCCATGCTTCCCGAGGACGAGCTCAAGCGGATCAAACGGGAATATATCAAAAAATACCACCCCCAGCACCAGGAAACGGGCGGAGGCTGATATGGAGCAGGTCAAGCCTACCCGGATGGAGCTGATGCGGAAGAAATCCCAGATCAAGCTTGCAGAGCAGGGCAGGGACCTCCTGCGGGAGAAGATGGATGCGCTCATCCAGGAGTTTTTCAAGATCCTCAACACGGTATCGAACTCACGCGATGAACTGGAACTGATCTCCAGGGAAGCAGATCTCGCCCTGATGATCGCACAGGCAGTCGATGATCCGGTCACGCTCAAGTCGGCTTCGTTTGCTACGCGAAGATCAATTACGGTTGATATTACGGGAAAGAACATCATGGGTGTCCCGGTTCCCGTGATTGAGAAGAAACGCATATCCAAGAGCATGCTGGAACGGGGGTACGGGATCATCTCCACGAGCGGGAGAATAGATGAGACTGCCGAGCGGTTTGAAGCGGAACTGGATCTGCTTATCCAGCTTGCCGAGACCGAGACTGCCATGCGGCGGCTGGGGGCAGAGATCCAGATGAACCGCCGGCGGGTCAATGCACTGGAACAGATCCTGATCCCCGAGCTCAAGAGCCAGGCGAAGTACATCAAGAACGCGATCGAGGAGCGGGAACGCGAGGACCTGTTCCGGTTAAAGAAGGTCAAGAGTATTCTTGAACGGAAGAAGAAGAAAGCAAAGGAGAAACAGGACGCGGCGGTGTGAGTCCGGCTCTCGTGTGCGGTGACCGGATTTCGATTGCAGATTTTTAATGGACTTTGTTTTTTATTTTTTAATCGGAACGAGATAAAATTTTGACCGGGCTATTAAAAAAATTTGCCGCGATCACGATTGCGTTTGAAAAAATTATCCGGGGCAATCGATTCCTTTTGCGACAGAAGCGATGGTGAACCTCTCTCTCCCCCAGAGGGGGAGGCATCCCACGGGGGGCGCCCCCTTGACCCCCGTTTTAGAAGTTCTCAGGGCTCGTAGGCGTAAAAAATCAGTATTCCTGATAAAACCGGGTACCGTCAATGCATTAATAGTAAGGAACACACAAACTCTCACGTACAGAAACTATGGATGCACTCAGTCTCCTCCGTCAACACGAACCTGAACTGAAGAAGCGGTTCGGTATTGCAGCAATCGGCATTTTTGGCTCATTCATACGGGGAGAAGAGCGACCAGAGAGCGATGTGGATGTCCTCGTATCCTTCCGCAGGGGACAAGAGACATTCGACAACTATATGGATTGTAAATTCTATCTCGAAGATCTCTTCGGGCGCAAGGTTGATCTCATCATGAAAGGTGCGATCAAAAAACGGCTGAAACCCTATATTCTCGGCGAGGTCGTGTATGCGTAGAACCGCACTCCAGTGCCTCGATGATATCCTTGAATCGATCGGTAATATTGAAGAGGACACCACCGGGATATCATGCGAAGAATTTTCCGGGGATCGCCGGCGCAGGGACGCAGTAATCAGGAATTTTCAGGTGATCGGCGAAGCCATAAAGAAACTCCCGGACGAGCTCAAGGAGCGATACCCTGATACGGACTGGAAGAAGATTGCCGGGTTCCGCGACGTCATCACCCACGTTTATTTCGGTATCAAAGATACGATTCTCTGGGACAATGCTACAAACAAACTTCCCGGTCTGAAGAAAGAGATCCGGCATATCATCAAAAGCGAAGAAGCGAGGAAATGAGGGAGTCCAATTTCTGCGGGTGATCACGGTGTTCTTTGACAGGAGAGTGCAGCCATGAAAGTGACCGTTGACAAAGAGGCCGATGCGCTGTATATGCGCCTTTCCGATGCCCGTATCCATGACTCGGAAGAGGTGAAGCCCGGTGTGATCCTGGATTATGACGACCAGAATAATCTTGTCGGGATAGAGCTTCTCAGGATATCGGAGCGGGTTCCCGCAGCCAGCCTGAAAACCGTGATGATCGAATCGGCATAATACCGGACTCGTGCCGGAACCATGCCGGAACGATCTCAAGAATTCTGCCGTCGTTCTTCTAAAAAGGCTCAATCCATCGCACAGTGTCAATGACAGGCCCTTCTTATTATGCCGGAACGTGCCGGAACCATGCCGGAATGCCGGGCGGGCCTCAAATTAAAGGCAGGTTATACCTTATTTCTTAAAAACTCAAAGAAAATTCCATTTTCACGAAAAAAATTTCGCTTACCGGGACCCATCCGCTACGGGAAAATAACGGAAGCCGGCATGGATGACATACCGGGTAAGCTTCCCCATTCCCACCTTAACAACCACATTGAGCCTTATCAGTTCCGCCAGATCCTTGCGTGCCGTCCGTTCGTGGCAGCGGATGTGGTTCACGTATTCCAGAGTCGTGATCGATTCATGAATCTTCAGGTACTCAATCGCCTGCTTCTGCCGCTCGTTCAACAGCTGAGGCTGATCGAGAAGAACATTCACAGAAGAGCGCCGGAACGTCACCATGAAATCCTCGTCCTGCTCTAAAAACTCCGGTTCCGGCACCCCACGCTCCCGGCAGACACGGATCATCTTTGTCGTGCCGGAGCCAAACTTTTCGATGTACTTGATCTTAAAGAGCGTCTCTGCTATGAGCCGGTTCCTCGGCTTCGAACTGTGCCGCCGTTTCAGCGATTCGATAGTGAGCGTTGACGGTAGGAGCCCGGGATTGAGAATCTCCAGCGAGTTTGAAAAGATGCTGACCTGCACGTTCCCCGATGACTGGTAGTCCCGGTGGCAGACCGCGTTGATGACCGCCTCGCGGAAGGCATCCGGCGGATACTCCCAGGACTCTTCCCGCTCGAATTTTTCCTTTGGGATCCATGCGGCTTTTGCGATATTGTCCCGGATGAACTGTTCGGTCTGATCAATCTGGGCAACAATCGCACCACGGATGACCTTCATGTTCGAGTATGGCTGGGTAACATCATCGCCCCGGAATTTTGCGCAGCGGATCTCTGCCTGATCAACAAACTTCTGCGGATTCCTGCCAAAGAGAAGGATCGCGGCATTGGTAAGTCTTCCCTCTTTGAGTAGTTCGAGCGATTCAAGAGCGGTCTCTACTGGCGTGTCCGGGTCGAGATCGATATGCCGGACCTGCAAGGCCCTGGATAGGTAAGATTTCACAAGAGCGGGATCGATATCATGCAAGCTGGCGCCCGCACAGATGTCACGGTCCCAGGCATATCCATGCTGCTCCATAATAAGGCGGGAAAGTACATCCGGAGGCATCTTCACGCTCTCGCTGCCGCTTCGGATGTATGCAACCCCGTCAACAAAATAGGGCTTGTGAGTACCCTCGCTGATGATCACTTCAATGATAGATTTGCCACCATCAGCCCGCTCCTTAATTTCCGGTATGATCTCGGGTTTGAGTTTCTGCCGTACTTTCTGGGAAACCTTCAGGAATGTGGAATCGGCGACGGTGAGCCCGATAACACAACCATCAGGTTTCACACCAAAGTAAAGTTTGCCGCCCCGGTGATTCAGTAATGCGCAGATATCGACAAGAGCGGCATCCAGCTCAGCAAGGGAAGCTTTGAGCTCTATCATTTCAGATTCCTGATATTTCATCGCTGGCAGTCCTGAGTTCATGGTATTCTATACATGCATCTTAGTCCGGTTGTTAGATGCCGCCACATAAAAATAGTATTATGCGGTTTTTCCGGTACTGCTACGCAAAACAAAAAACAGATTTGCTTTTGCCGAAATCGCATGAATACTTTTAGCCAGATCTCCAGGATTGTGGCATTTTCCCCCACTCACAAAAACCGGGTTAACTCCGATCGAAAAACCCCCTGTTCCGGGCATTTTACGGGCTCTGATTTCCGTAACTCGCCAAAATGGACTCCGTTATTGTGAAAATGAGGCCCTGTTTAATCGAAAACTCCTGGAGTATTTGCATAAACAGGGGGTCCGTTTCATGTCGGACAGAGTGGGACTCCGGGCCATTGTTCAGGTCCGGAGATGATCTATTCCGGGCCCGTTGCGGGCTCCGTTTGCCCTTTTTTGTATCCATTTTCCGGCTCCAATGGAAAAGGTGCCAACGCTCACAGAAAATATCAATTTAATCGATTATTTTTCGAAAATACGTGTTTAAAACAGAATTCGACCGTGCAATTTAGCGGGCTCCGGTTGGTCTGTGTTTTCTGCCACCCCATTTCAGGTCATTTGAGAGGAGAAATGCGATGGGAAGGGACATTGGTGCCAGATGGTGCGATCACGTCGGAGAAAATGAATAAGGGAAATAACTTGAATGATATTTAGGGAGCAGTCAAATGGAATTGTTTTTAAAATTATGACTGCATTTGATCCCGTATCTAAAAAATGACCAGCGATCCCCATAGTATCAGGATGTCATCCCGAAAAAATTCTTGAACATCTGGATGATCTGGTCCAGAGAACTGTTTTGATCAGCCTGTTTTTTATCCTGTTCTTCTGACCATCGATTTTCTGATTTTACCGGTGTCCTTTCCGTAGACCGGGTTCCTGGTGAAATATTCCCTGAGTTCCCCATAGCAGGAGCCGGTGTAACCGGTGTCACTGCATCCGAAAGCTTTGCCGGGAAGGGGGTAGGGACAGCATCCTGGGCAATCACGATTACGGTGCGTTCAATACGGGGAGTCGTCAGACATCGCGAGTATGAATCAAGCACCTGCACAAGAAATAGTATCTTCGACGTTGTTTGCTTCACCCCGGGAGCTGTCCCCGTAAGGGTACAACGTACAGAGACTGTTGGAGCCGGAACTTTCTCATACGGTGACTCATATCCAACAGATCCGAGTTCAGATCCGGGTATTGTGAAGACCCGACCCTCTTGTGAGGGTTTGGGTGACTCGATGCCTCCCACAATGATCGTGTATGTCCAGGTCTGATTCTCCAGCTGAGTAAAAAACTGGAGATCATCACGCAGCAGGAAATTCGTTGCATCAATCTCAAAATTTGCAGTGACTGGTGTGCCGGGAGTAACAGGTCCCCATGGATCAACGGTAGACGATGACAGGTGGAGGGCGGATACCGGATATGTTATTACCACAACAAGGAAAACCAGGAAAAAAAATGGTAATTTCATTGACTAATCTGTGAATTATCTTTTACTTTAATAGATCTTTTTTTTATTTTGCAGAATTATTGCATTTTTGCGACAAACGCGATGGATCCTTCACTGCTCGCCTACATGATCATCCCCGGGCTTCTTGTCGTATGGGACCGGGTCCTCGACCACATGGAAGACCGGGGCACCAGCCCGAAGTAATGCGATAGGAACACGGGCAGAGGGGAGATTCCCCTGCCGGGATTTTTTTTAAAGATTTTACTGATATTCCGGCGGCTGCACCTGCTTCGGCAACCCGCCCTTGAAGTGCTGCTGGATTCTTGTGTAATATTCCCGGAGACGCTCGTTCATCATCGGGTGCACCTTCTTCTGCGCTTCCTCAAAGTGTCGCGTCGCAACAGCCGTTGCATTCTCCCGCAGCGCCAGCATCCCCGCCTCGCGGCAGATCGATTCAAGGTCCGAGCCCACGAACCCTTCCGTGATTGCCGCCAGGTTCGCCGCCAGCGTCTCCCGGGCGGGATCGGTGAAGGCGAGATTCTTCTCCGCCATCAGCTCGATAAGCCGCCTGCGCCGGGTTCCGGCAGGAATGCCGGCAGCATCGTCTGCGGCAGGAGTGATGGCGGCCTTCATCTCTTCAGCGGTGACTGTCTTGTCCTTCCCGAGCTTCTCGACCAGTTCGGCAATCGCTTCTTCATTGTATTTCTGGCAGAGCCCGACAATCTCTTCGAGCGCCGAGCCTTCGAGCGGCATGAAGCGGGTGTGGATGCCGATGATCTTCTTCCGGTCCTCCAGCGTGGGCTCACCGATATACACGAGCCGGTCGAAGCGTCCTGCACGGAGCAGGGCCGGGTCCACGATGTCGGGGCGGTTCGTTGCGCCCATGACCACGACATCCTTGAGCTCCTCAAGGCCGTCCATCTCGGTGAGAATCTGGTTGAGCACATTGTCGCTTACGTGCGAATCGCTGTTCGAGCCCCGGGCCGGTGCAAGCGCATCGATCTCATCGAAGAAGATGATGGACGGCGCAACCTGCCGGGCCTTCTTGAAAACCTCGCGGACCGCCCGCTCGCTCTCGCCCACCCACTTGGATAAGAGCTGGGGTCCCCGGACCGGGATGAAGTTCGCGCCGCTCTCGGACGCGACTGCCTTTGCGATCAGGGTCTTTCCCGTTCCCGGCGGACCGTAGAGCAGGATGCCACGCGGGGGCTGGATACCCAGGTCTTCGAACTTCTGCCGGTCGGTGAGCGGGAGCTCGACTGCTTCCCGCACTTCGGTCTTGGCCGAGTCGAGGCCCCCGACGTTCTGCCACTTCACGTGCGAGACTTCGAGCATCACTTCCCGCATCGCGCTCGGTCCCACATCGCGCTGGGCGCTGCGGAAGTCGCTGGAGTACACCTTGAGCGTATCGAGAATCTCCTGCGGGATCTCCTCGGCATCGAGGTCCAGGTCCGGCAAATACCGGCGCAGGGCACGGATGGCTGCCTCACGGGCAAGAGCCGCAAGGTCTGCGCCGACAAACCCGTGCGTCTGCTGGGCGAGGACTTCAAGGCTCACATCCTCCGATAAGGGCATGCCCCGGCTGTGGATCTTCAGGATATCGATCCGGTCCGGTTCTCCCGGCACCCCAATCTCGATCTCCCGGTCAAACCGCCCGGGCCGGCGGAGCGCTGCATCGATCGCATCCACGCGGTTTGTTGCACCGATCACGACCACCTGCCCGCGTTCCTCGAGCCCGTCCATCATGGTGAGGAGCTGGGCCACGACCCGGCGCTCGACTTCCCCGGTCACTTCCTCGCGACGGGGTGCGATGGAGTCCAGTTCATCGATGAAGATGATCGAAGGGGCATTCTCCCGCGCCTCTTCAAAGACCTCGCGGAGCCGCTGCTCGCTCTCTCCGTAATATTTCGAGATGACCTCGGGGCCGGCAATCGAGATGAAGTGCGCACCGCTCTCGCTTGCCACGGCCTTTGCGATCAGGGTCTTTCCCGTTCCGGGCGGACCGTAGAGGAGCACGCCCTTGGGGGGCTCAATGCCGAGCTTCTGGAAGAGTTCCGGGTGCCGGAGCGGGAGCTCGATCGTCTCGCGGAGCCGCTGGAGCTCGTCTTTCAGGCCACCGATATCCTCGTACGAGAACCTTTTTATGCCCTCAAAGCCGGCCGCGGGTTTGTCTGAGAACTCAATCGAGGTATTCTTCGTGATGATGACCGCTTCTTCCGGCTCGATCTCCACGACCTTGAACGCCACGATCTGGGGCTGGATAAAGGGGAGCCCCAGCATGATCGGCACGGAATCGTTGATGGTCACGGGAAAATCGATCAGGCCGTTGACCACGTGCGGGTTATTTGCTATCGGTATTTTCTTCGGCAGGTCTTCCGGGGGTGCAAGCACTATCCGTTTGGCTTCGACTTCCTCCGATATTTTAATGACCTTGACCGTATCGCCAATGGCAACACCGGCATTCTGCCGGGTAAAATTATCGATCCGGATCTTGCGCTGGTTCCAGTCCTCGACAAGAGACCTCCAGACCTTGGCCACCGTCCGGCGCTTCCCCTCAATTGCAACCAGATCTCCGGGCGAGATCTTCAACAGCAGCATCGTCTCGGGATCGAGCCGTGCCTTCCCGCCACCCTGATCGCCGGGATACGCGGAATCCACTCTCAATTGCACTTCAGGCATTACCTTAAAGGTCATATACGCAGGGATTTATAGGTACTGTAAATGCGTATCCTCATTTTCGATCCGTTCCACGGCGCGGCAGGCGACATGATCACAGCCGCACTGCTCGACTGCGGGGCTGACCGCCAGCTTGTCGTGCGGGCGATGAAAACGGTGGTGGCAGAACCCGAAATCTCGACCGTGACAAGGGCCGGCATCCGGGCTGCCCGAGTGGATACTCACGCCACACCGGTCCACCGTACGTTTCCTGAAGTGATGCAGCGGATCGATACCGCAGTCAGAGACGTGCCGGCTCCGGCGCTTGCGATGGCCCGCCGGGTCTTCGAACGGATCCGTGCAGCCGAAGAAGAAGTCCACGGCGCCCATGCCCATTTCCACGAGGTCGGGGCTGATGACGCGATCGCCGATATTATCGGCGCCTGCACGGCCCTGCACTCGCTCTCCTTAGATGGTGTCAGAATCCTCCCCATCACCGTAGGCCACGGAACTGCTACCGGGTCGCATGGTACGTTTCCCATCCCGGCACCGGCTACGGCCCTGATCCTGAAAGCCGCCGGCCTTCCCGCTGTTGCCGGTAACCATATGGGTGAGCTCTGCACGCCCACCGGTGCTGCACTTCTCGCAGAATTTGCCACGATGACCGTTCCCGATCCCCGTGCATATACCATCCTCGCGGTAGGATACGGTGCGGGAACCCGCGATCCTCATCATGCCCCCAATGTCCTGCGGGCCATGATCGTCCAGCCGGCCACAGAGGCAGCAGACCTGGAGCAGGACACCGTTGACCTTCTCGAGACCAATGTGGATGACGTGAGCGGCGAGGTGATTGCCCACGCGATCGCCCGGTTCATGGAGGCCGGCGCACGGGATGCAAGCGCCATGCCGGTGATCATGAAGAAGGGGAGACCCGGGTATCTCATCCGGGTCATCTGCTGCAAAGAGACGAGTGCTGCGCTTGCCGAGCTGATGGCACGCGAGCTCGGGACGCTGGGTATCCGCTGCATCCCGGCCGTCCACCGCTTCATCGCTGAGCGCACCATAGAGGAGATTGATGTCGTTATCGCAGGAGTACAGAGGAAGATGCCGGTCAAGTGCGGGTGGATGCACGGAACCGTCTACACGCTCAAGGCCGAGTTCGACCCTGCCCGCGACTGGGCCTGCGAGCTGAACATCCCGGTCAGGGATGTGCTCCGGGCAATCGAAGAGGCGGGCTGGAAATCCCGGCGGCAGGCACGCGGCTCCGGTGACCCATGAAGACCGATAAACAGACCAGCGGGAATGCAGCATTCGACAAACTGCTGGGTGGCGGGCTCGAAGTGCGGACGGTCATCCAGCTCTATGGGGAGCCGGCAAGCGGGAAAAGTACGCTCTGCACCATCGCTGCAGTCGCTGCACTCCGGGCCGGCCAGGCAGTCGTATACATCGACTCCGAAGGTTTCTCGATCGAGCGGTTCCGGCAGATTGCGGGAGCGGACACCGAGAAGATCGCTGACCGGCTCTTTCTCTTCGAGCCCATTGATTTCGAACACCAGGGCCAGATGATCGCAGAAGCAGAAAAGATCCTAAAGACGCAAAAGGTGGGACTGCTGGTCATGGACTCTGCCACGGCACTCTACCGCACCGATCTTGAAAAAGGCCGGGATGCGATCCAGGTCCTCACCAAACAGATGATCCACCTGCTGGGGTATGCCAAGCGCTACGGCATGCCGGTGATCATCACCAACCAGGTGTACATGGATACCGGAAAAAACACCTGGTACGGCCTTGGAGGATTTGCGCTTGAGCACCTCTCAAAAATTATTGTCCGTATCGAAAAGACGGATACTCCGAAGCGCCGCCGGGCCCGGCTGGTCAAACACCGTTCCCAGCCCGAGGGAGCATCGTTTGAGTTCGAGATTGTGGAAGAGGGTATCGCGGCAAAATGATCGGGGCCGGCGACACCGGGACACATTCTTTTTTTTAATTTTTTTTTAATAACACACTATTGACTGTAAAAATGATGAAAATTCCTATTAATAATACACTTTTGATCGTAAAAAATCAATTTTTCTCTTCATTAAGAGATTCTTTGTAGGTCTCACTTACTAAATTAGAGTATAAAGATATGTGAACTAGTGTAAGATCACATATTTTTTGGTACCAATCGAGAACACTTTTCGGAGATAATAGATTTTCGCCTTTGTTATCAAGAATAAATGCTTTTCTTTCTTTAAAATTAATAACAATATCTTCATGTGCAAATTTATTGCGATATTCCATTACTTTCCTTATTGTTGTAATAATCTCCCTTCGCTTTTTTGCTGACTCCAGATGAAACTTTTCTGAATTATTTGTTAAAAGAAAATTTAAAACTTTTAATTTCTCTCCAAAAGTAAAAAATTCCTTTTGAAGAATACACTCATTAAACATTTCCATTTGTTTTCGATTATCGCCGATAAAAAAAAATCCAATAATTTCATTTAAGTAGTATTCTATATCTAAAGATAGTGAGATAACTTCTCCACGAATTTTTTTTGCATCAGAGACAATCTTTTCAATTAATTCTTTATTTTCGGGAAGAGTGATGTCAATATTGTCACACTCGATGATGCAATAGCCCGTTCCCAATGGCTTAATCGTCCCTTTTTTTTTGAGATACATTTATTTTATCAATTAATTCATTCGATTTCTCTGTTCTTTTAGTTTTCGAGTCCGATATTCACGTTGATTTTTTCGCGTGTATTCATTTTCTGCTTCGTCGACAGATTCACCATTTTTGATAGAAGTTAATGCAATGATATGTTGGTTGATTATGGGTTGTTTTTTAAAAAAAAAGCGAAAAGAGAAAAATTGTAAACATTATATCTGAACGCAGCAAATAATAATAGACCAATGGCATTGATCAGGGAAAATACCACCAAAATACTCGATCTTTTAAAGAAAAATCCCCAGGGACTCAGTATAACGGATATCGTTAAAAAAACCGGTATAAACCGGAACACGGCCGGGCGGTACCTGGAACGCTTTCTCATCTCCGGCCAGGTGGAGATGCGCCATTTCGGCATGGCGAAGATCTATACTGCCTCGCAGCGGGTCCCGGACTCTGCCATGCTCTCGATCTCTTCCGATCTCGTCATGCAGCTGGACAGTGGCCTGCGCATCATTTTTGCCAATGAGCCTTTCTTAAAAATGCTGGGAGTCCCGTCAGCAGAACTGCTGGGGAAAAATATCGAATATACGGCAGCGGCAACAATCTTTGACGATGACCTGGAACATTTTATCAACCATCTTAAAGAGGGAATCCTGGGAAAAGAGTGGCGCAATACCCTCACGCTGAACAACGGGAAGCGAATTTTTTCCTGCCATATATCTCCCATTGTTTTTAATGACGGGCGTAAAGGAGTCTCGGTTCTTCTTGAAGAGGTCACTGAGATACGACAGAATGAGTGCGCATTGCGCGAGAGTGAAGAGCGGTTCCGCAAACTCGTGGAAATGTCACCGGATGCGGTTATCCTTCACCGTGACGGTAAGATTATTTACGTGAACCCTGCAGCGCTAAAACTCCTTGGCGCTTCAATTCCTGGCGAATTAACCGGTAAATTCATCCTTGATTTTATCGATCCCGCTTTCCACGGGATTATTAAGGAAAATATCCAGAAGGACCTGGACGGGGAACCATCACCCCAAACCGAATTACAGATGATCCGGCTCGATGGTACACCGGTGATGGTTGAGGGCAGGGGGGTACAGACATTCATTGACGGTAAACCTGCAGTAATGGTAACGTTACGGGATATCACTGACCGTAAGCAGGCTGAGGAAAAACTGTTCAACTCCCGTCAGATGCTCCAGCTGGTGCTGGATACAATTCCGGTGAGGGTATTCTGGAAAGATCGGGATTCGGTGTATCTTGGTGCCAATCAGGCCCTTGCCCTTGACGCCGGCTATGCCGACCCGGGAGAACTTGTCGGAAAAAACGATTACGATACTGCCTATGCAGCAACAGCCGATCGGTACCGTGCGGATGACCGGACGGTTATGGAGACCGGCCTGCCCAAGCTTAATTACGAGGAAATCCAGATCAAGCCGGATGGCAGCAGATCCTGGCTTCGGACGAGCAAGGTACCCCTGCGCAACAAAAACGGGGACGTGATCGGGGTGCTTGGCACCTATGAGGATATCACGGAACGCAAGGTAAAAGAAGACGCGCTCCGTTCCAGCGAGGAACGATACCGGCGTCTGCTCGAACAATCCTTTGACGCGGTTATCATCCACAAAGAGGGGAAGATCACCTATGCAAACAATACTGCCGTTGCCAATGCAGGTGCACATTCACCAGAAGACCTTATCGGGCGATCCATTTTTGATTTTATCCACCGGGATTCCCGGAATATCGTAGAGAAACGGGTAGCATCGCTAAAAAATGCCGAAACCGTGACCCTGCCCCTTATCCGGGAAAAATTTCTCCGCCTTGATGGCAGGGCCGTGAATGTAGAAGTCATGGCCACCTGTTTTATCGACGAGGGTCTTCCGGCAATCCAGGTTGTTTTCCGGGAAATATCCGATCGGATAGAGTAATCCCGTGTAACGAGAGTCCAAAGAGATATACTGCCGGTCTGATTGTCTCTTCCCGCATCGTCAATAATACCGGCCGCAGAAAGCCAGATAACAAGATGGCTGCTGTTTGCCAGGCACAAGGTGAAAAGACGCAGGAATTGCCAGAGACGCGCCTTATCGTGCCGGGCGAGGGATTCTCTTATTGGGGATGAGAAAAATTAATAGGAAATTTTCCCGGAAAAGACCGTCTCAGCCGGGCCTTCCATCTTTGCGCCGTCTTTTAAGTAAATGACCAGCGGTCCGCCCTCGGTCTCCACCTTCACGGTTTCTCCCACCAGCCCGAGGTGGTGGATAACTGCCGCAGCAGCCGTTGCCCCGGTGCCGCAGGAGAGCGTCTCGCCTTCAACCCCGCGCTCGAACGTGCGGATGCGGATGCTGTCCTCACCGGTCTTCTGGACGAAATTTACGTTCGCCCCCCGGGTAAACGAGTCATGGTGGCGGATGGGGGGTGCAAGCGCTTCTACGTTCACGCTCTCCACATCATCCACGAGCACTACGGCATGCGGGACACCGGTGTTGGCTGCATAGACATCGAAAACACCGATATGTTCCTTGTATTCCCCTTCTCCGGTTGCCGGGATATCCGGCCGCTTAAATTTCGGCGTGGGCATGCTGATGGTGGCAACGAAGGTGTCATCACGGTATGCCATCTCGACACCCACGGGACCTGCAAGGGTTTCTACCGTGCAGGAACCTTTGGCATAGCCGGCATCAAACGCATATTTTGCCAGGCAGCGGATGCCATTGCCGCACATCTCGGCTTCGCTCTCGTCCGGCTGGAGGATCCGCATCCGCAGGCTGCCGGTTGCGGTTTTCATCAGGTACAGGACCCCGTCGGCACCGATCCCGAACCTGCGGTCGCAGTAGGTTGCTGCGAACCGGGCTTTCATATCATCGGGAATGATCGTCTTTTCGTATTCGTCGATCAGTACAAAATCATTGCCATTGCCCTGTAATTTGGTGAATGGTATCTCCATGGTTTTTCGCTCTCCTTCGTTGTGCGGTTATCAGCTGCTACTCGTTATGTCCGGTATGAATTTCAAAACCTTTATTGAATTCCCCGATATCCCAGCCAAGATACTCCTTGATGATCACGTACGCCATCTGGGGGGGAATTGCACCCTGCTCGGTCACGATGATATCGATGAACTCCGCCGGGGTGACATCAAAAGCCGGGTTGCGGACGGTCACATGCGGCAGTGTCCGCGCAATCTCATCCGGCAGCACCTCGCCAGCTTCTCTCTCTTCGATCTGGATCATTTCGCCGATGATCGTGCGGGGCGCAAACTTGTACGTCTCGGCAGCCACGAGCACGTTCACCCGCGCTTCATGGGCCGAGTGCGCGACCTGCGAAGTCCCGATCTTGTTCACCACCGCTCCGTTCACGGTCACCGCATCGGCGCCGACAATGACGAGATCGATATCATGGATGAACGATCGCACTGCGGAATCGACGATAAAATTCGTTTTAATCCCCGCATCATTGAGGGTCCGGATGGTGATGAGTCCCTGGTTTCTCGGGCGCACTTCGGTGGCAAAGACCTCGATCTCCTTCCCGCTCCGGTGCGCTTCGATGATGCATCCGAGCGCAACTTCGGAGTTGCAGTGGGTAAGGATCGTGTCGCCATCCCGGATATGCCGGGCGCCGAACTCTGCGATCTTCTCCACCGCATGCTGGGATGACTGGATGAACGCATCTGCCCGCTGGACAATTCCTGCCCGCGCTTCGTCCGCAGTTTTAGCCTCTCCGATACCGGTCATCACGATATGCACCGCGTTCGGGAGTGAGACCGCCGTTGGCCGGGTTGCAACCAGCAGTGCGGCGGCCCGTTCCATCTCACCGGTAAATGCAGCGGTGATCGATGCTTTTGAGCGGAGAGCCTCGTTTTTCAGGGCTTCGGCTGCGGCACGCGCTATCCTGCCCGCACCGCGGATCTCCATGCATTTTATCTTCTCTGCGGTTTCAGTAGGAAACATTAAGCTTCATTGATTCAATGGCAACGTGAAGTACATATAAGTTTATTACCGGGTGCCCCATGTCCGTAGCCGTAGTCTTTGACAGTGCAGGAACGCTCCTCAATACTTACCGGGTGGCAAAGGATATCTGCCACAAAAAACTGCTGCCGGGTATCGAGACAACCACGCTCACCTTCAGTTCACCGGACCGTGTCCTTGTCGTGCTGCCCGTGCACTCGAAGGAGATGATCAGTACACCCGCTGATACGCTCCTTTCCGAATATCTCGTCCGGCACAAGATGGGCTTTGGGGTGAGCTGCACCCGCAAGATCACGACCGCAGAAGAGATCGGCGATATCCTCTACACGGATAAGCGGGCACGGGTGGGCGACTTACAGGAATGCATCCGCAATGTCTGGACGGTCTGCAAGGCAGAAGAGGTGGTTACCCTGAACAGCGGGGCGATCATCAACATGGCGCTCGGGGCCGTCGAGTTTGCCATCACGGCGGGCGGCTGGCCGTTTGACGGGGCAAAAGAGACGATCACTGCCCTGCACCGGATGGGCGTCCCGACGTTCATTGCATCAGGAGACCGGGTGACAAAACTGGAGAAGATGGCAGACCATCTCGGCATCCCCCGCGACCGCGTCTACGGTGTTGCCACACCTACGGTCAAAGCGCAGATTGTCAGTGACCTGCAGCAGGAATATGACCGAGTGCTGATGGTGGGTGACGGGATCAATGATCTCGGTGCCATGCGGAAGGCTGATATTGCCATTCTCACCATCCAGCAGGCGGGCGACAGGCCTGAGGAACTCTATGCTGCCGCAGATTATGTTGTAAAGGATGTCGGCGCTGTGCTGCCCATTGTGCAGGAACTGCTCACATTGCAGAAGACTGCCGGATAATTTGCGATCGTGACTGCCGTGGTGCAGCATATAAAAGGTAATATGACACCAGTACAACATTAGATACAAGGGAATTATGAAGGCTCCATTGATCACGGTCGACAACCTCTGCATGGATTTCGATGGCCAGAGGATACTCAGGAATATTTCTTTTGAGATCGCAGAAGGAGAGATTCTCGGGATTATCGGCAGGAGCGGGGCCGGTAAGACCGTGCTGATGCACCTGATGCGCGGTGTGGAGCAGCCCCCCACGAGCGGCACCGTTGTCTTCCACGTGGCGGCCTGCAGAAGCTGTGACTACATGGATGTGGGGAGCTCAGCGGGCAAACCCTGCCCCCACTGTGGCGCAACACTCTCTGCGCTGAACGTGGACCTCTGGAACGAGAAAGATGAGGAGCTGCGGCGCAGGCTGATGCGCCGTACCGCGATCATGTTCCAGCGCACCTTTGCCCTGTACGGCGATGACCGCGTTATTGAAAATGTCCTTCATGCACTCGATGATATCAATTACCCGCAGGAACTTGCGATCAACCGGGCGGCTGACCTCATCGACCAGGTACGGCTCTCGCACCGGATGATGCATATCGCCCGTGACCTTTCCGGGGGTGAGAAGCAGCGGGTGGTGCTCGCCCGCCAGCTCGCAAAAGACCCGTTTATGCTTTTTGCCGATGAACCGACCGGCACGCTCGATCCCGGTACGGCCAAGATCGTCCACGCTATGCTCATCGAGGCGGCAAAGGCCAATAACATGGGTATGGTTGTCACCTCCCACTTCTCGCAGGTGATCGAGGATGTGGCCAACCGTGCAATCCTTCTCATTGACGGGAGCATTGCAAAACTCGGATCGCCCAAAGAGGTCATTGCCGAGTTCATGAAAGGGTGTGACGATACCGAGCAGTTTGAAGCAGCGGAGATGGGCGAACATGTCATGGTGGCCCGGGATCTCGTGAAGCGCTATATCTCGGTTGACCGGGGAGTTGTCAAAGCAGTCAACGGCGTCACGTTTGATGTCTCAACCAAGGAGATCTTCGGCATTATCGGGAAGAGCGGGGCAGGAAAGACCACGCTCTCCGGTATTATCGCCGGCCTTATCGAACCCACCAGCGGGGAGATAAACATCCGCATCGGTGAAGAATGGATCGATATGACCAAGCCGGGGATCGACCAGCGGGGACGGGCGACTCCCTACATCGGTCTCCTGCACCAGGAATATGACCTCTTCCCGCACCGCACTGTTCTCGACAACCTGACCGATGCCATCGGCCTTGAGTTCCCCAAGGAACTGGCCATGCGAAAGGCACTGGTCACGCTCAAGATGGCCGGATTTACGGACGAAAAGAGCAAGGAGATCCTCAACCGGATGCCCGCCCAGCTCTCCGAGGGGGAACGCCATCGCGTAGCACTGGCACAGGTGCTGATCCGGGAGCCGCGTATCGTGATCCTCGACGAGCCGACCGGGACTATGGACCCCATCACCAAGATCGATGTGAAGCATTCGATCCTCCATGCCCGCGAGGAGATGGACGAGACTTTTATCGTCGTCTCGCATGACATGGAGTTCGTGCGGGACATCTGCGACCGGCTCGCCCTGATGCGGGGTGGCAGGATCGTGCAGATCGGAAAGACTGCGGATGTGCTTGCGATCCTGACCGAAGAAGAGCGCAAGGTCATGAGCCAGCCAGCCGCGTGAGGCGATCGATTGACCACCATCCACCTCGATGGAAAGAGGCTGGAGACCGGCGAGGGCAGCACGCTTGCCTCGATCCTTTCCGATCACGAGAAGGGCTGTTGCGTGGCGATCATCCGCCCGGCTATTAAAGAACAGGCCAAAACCAGCAGCCTTGCGATCACCACGACGGCGGGTGAGGTCACGATTGAAGTCCAGGGGCAGGCCGCAGTTTTTCTGGAATCCCCCGGCATCGTCGAACAGCTCAAGCTCCACTGGACGGACCGGTACGCAACCGCGTTCGGGCCCTTTCCTTCCGGCATCCACCCGCAGCGCAAACCCCATCTCTATGATCGCGGGGACGTTATTCTCGGGTGCGGGGGGTATGAACCGGCTCGCTCCTACCTCATCTTCTCCCGGGTCCGGCATGCCGCAGACCACGGGGCCGATGAGAGTGGCGGAGTGATAGGAACGATCGTGAGCGGCAGGGCCGTGCTCGACCGCTTTTCCCCCGGGGACCGGATCACCAGGATCGAACCGGTCATCAGCTGGGCTGATACGAGCCGCTCGTTCACCACAACGGACATGAGCCTTGTGCTGGAAGACGGGATGCAGGTGGTAACCCGCGTCCGGATCATGGCACAGGGATATAGTCCTGAAAAAATCACTACCGAAGCGGCCGGCAGTGTTGAGCATATGCTGCTTGCACTCCACGCAGGAAAGTATACGGTCGGGCGGGCCACAAGCACCCATATCCTCGACCAGCGGCTGGCAGGAACCGAGGATGTGCCCAGGGAGTTCCGCCGCCCCCGCCGGGAGGGGACCGTGACCGTGCGGGCCACCGGAAAAACCGCGGGCGGGGTCTATATCTACCGGTCAGATGTTCCCGCAAGCCTCGTGCACAGCGTAGTCGGGCAGGTGGTGCAGGGCATCGAACTGGTAAAACTCGCCAAAGAACACGATGTTTTTGCCGTCAGCGTGGAACCGTCACGCATCGACCTGCTGGGCCTTCCGTTCAATAAAGTACAGGAGATCGCTGCGGCCCGGGGCGTGACGCTTACTGCCGATAAACAGGAGGCCGGGCGGATCGTGGTGTCCCAGGAACCGGGCACCACCCTGGATGTGCTCAATGAACGGGCAGTAAAAGTGACAACGGCACCGCTGGAGAAGGTGATCGATATCGCGCTCGATGATGCGGCTGCACCTCTCAGCTGCGATGTGTTCCGCCGGGTTACCGGGCTGCACCAGCACGATGCCGGCATGATGCCGGTCTTTTTCAAGTTCGATGACGTAGTACTCTTCAGGCCGATCATCCCTGCGGGCCTGAAGATCAACCCGGAAAATACCCCAAAGGACGAAGCGGAGGCAGCTGCGCTTGCCATCACCAACGATTCCCGGAAAGGTACCGGGCTTGTCGGGGTTCGCCTCTCGGCCAGCAAAGAATTCGGCCCCACTTCGGAACCATTTGAAGGGACCAATATCATCGGGCGCGTGATCGATACGGACAAGCTCAAAAAAGTGCGGGAGAAAGAGACCGTGTATATCCGTGAGGTGAAGCCGTGACACCATATACCCCCGTCCATGTTGGCAGCGTAACGAAATACGTCGTAATAGAATCGTTTGATCTCACACCGGCTGACCTTGCGATCCGCGCCTACGAGATCTCAAAAGGGGCGATGATCAAAGAGACCTGTTTCGGTCTTGTCATCAACGGGAGGGAAGACGAAGTCAACCGGATCATTGCCGGGCTGCGGAAGATCGATCCCGACCATATCTTTGTGAAAGACCGGGGCTTTCCTCCCGGCGATCCCCGCCGGTGCCGGGCAAATCTCGGCGGGGCCCGCCCCGGGTATAACGGCATGGAGTACGAGATGACGATCATTCCCTACATCTCGCACGGGCTTGAAGAACTCAACAAAAAAGATGCAACAGCCGTTCCTCCGCCGGCAAATCCGCTGGAACACCCGTTGCTCGATATCTCCCGGCTCAAAAAACTGATCGATGCACAGGAGTCCTGAAATGGTAAAAGTATTCATCTACCCTGCAACGAGCCTGATTCTCTCAGATATGGTGGCACGCTTCGGGCACACCCCCTTATCGTCTGCTACCGCCATCCGCGAACGCGTCCAGACGGCAGGACTTGAATCCCCCCCGCTCCAGATCACTCCTGAAGAGCCCAAGAAAGGGCTGAAGTGGGCGGCAGTCGAAGTCCCCGCCGGGGTGAGGGGCCGGATGTCGCTCTACGGGCCGATGATCGAGGCGGCCGGGGCAGCGATCATCATCAACGATGCCGATCTCGCGTTCGGGTGCATGGGATGTGCCCGGACCAACGAGCTGGTCAAGTTCCTCCTCCACCAGAAGGATATGCCCCGGCTCGAACTGAACTACCCGAAGAATGAGGATGAGGGCGTGAAATTCGTGGCTGCGATCAAGCGGTTCTTAACGGAACTGGGGGCTGCGAAATGACGCAGCCGGTACGGATTGCCCAGCTCTCCTGCGGGCCGGAATATTCCGGTATCCAGCACGAGATCGACGAAGCTGCCCGGGAAGTCGGCGGCGAGATCTTCTACCCGGATGTTGCCTTAAAAGACATCCGCCGCGATTTTGAAAAATTCGGGCTGGATGTCAGGAGCCCGGACTTAAAACTCGCGATCGCCCGGGCGATTGCGCTCGTGGAGGGGCGGGTGGAAGCCGACGCGGTCTTCATCGCCACCTGCTTCCGGTGTGCAGAAGCGGCCATTGTCCGGAACGAACTCCGGCGCTACATCAACGAGCACTCCCGGCTCCCGGTGGTCAGTTACTCGTTTACCGAGCGGACGACCGCCGGAACCCTCCTCACCCGGATGGAGGCCCTCACCACCATTGCCCGGCGCCGTGCCCTGCTCGCCCGGGAGACCCAGAGCGGCCTCACGCTCGGCCTTGACTCGGGATCTGCCACGACAAAAGCGGTCGTGATGCGGGACAACAAGATCATTGGCACGGGCTGGCAGCCCACAACCGAAGTCCTGAAAAGTGCCCGGGACGTAATCGCCCACGCCCTTGCCGAAGCGGGGGTTACCCGCGAGGAGATCCAGGCTGTCGGGACAACGGGATACGGCCGGTTTCTCGTGGGAAAAGATATCAACGCGGATCTCATTCAGGAAGAACTGACGGTCAACTCCAAAGGGGCAGTCTATCTCGCGGATCGCCAGCATGGCCCGGCCACCGTGATCGATATCGGCGGTATGGACAACAAGGCGATCTCGGTGATGGACGGTATCCCCGGGGTTTTCACGATGGGCGGGATCTGTGCCGGGGCAAGCGGCCGGTTCCTTGAGATGACCGCAAAGCGGCTCGGTGTCGATATCACCGAGCTCGGCCCGCTCTCCATGAAGGGCATGGGCGGGCGCGTGCCGATGAACAGTTACTGTATCGTCTTTGGCACGCAGAGCCTGGTCAATGCCCTTGCAGCCGGCAGCACCCGCGAGGATGTGGCGGCGGCGGCCTGTCACAGTGTGGCCGAGCAGGTCTTCGAGCAGCAGCTGCAGGAAGTGGATATCAAGGAGCCGGTGATCATGGTCGGGGGCACGTCGCTCATCGAAGGCCTCGTCTTTGCCATGGGTGAACTCCTCCAGACAAAGATTGTCGTGCCGCCCTACTCGCAGTATATCGGTGCCGTGGGATCTGCACTCCTTGCATCAGGATTCATACAGGACGATTAGATGCTCGCCGTTGAGTACTTTGAAGTGGAATGCCCCGAGCCGGTGGGCGCCGGGTACTACAAGCAGATCACCAACGACGTCCTGCTCGACCACAACCTCCTCAAGGTGATCGAGAAGATCCACGTCTACATCGACCCGAAGATCCCGGTCTTTATTGCCGTCGGCGTACTCAAGCCGATCACGACGGTTGTCCGCGTGGGGGATATCGCGAACATCAACCCGCAGGACAGCAAGATGACGCTCGTTATCACGGACGAGACCTACCTCGCGTCGATGCTGAAGATATTCTGGGAGCGGTTTGGCAAGGACAAGGTCGAGCAGCCGGACCGGTTCACGGTTGTCCTCTACGATGCCAGGGCAGATCCCAGGGAACTCGAACAGGTCGTGATCGGTCATCCCGGCGAATCGGTAAACCGGGATCTCATCTACGCCCTCCGGTGCGTGGCACCGGAAGGCTTCCGGCTCCGGAGCGAGCGTTTCGAGAACGGAAAGTTCTCGTTTGTTGCGAGCGAGAACACGCTTGCCGAGAATATCGACGAACTGGTGAAGGCGAAGTTTGCCCTGATGGGAGAGACGCCATGACGCTGGTTCCCGTCACCTACAAGGGCGGCATCTACCAGCACGATATCGTGATCGACCTCATCGAAGACCTCGGGGGCTACGTGGTCCAGAAGCACGTGCTCGCCCAGGAAGTGGTGCTCCAGTGCTTTGTGCCCAGGGACGATATCGAGCTGATCCGGGAGATCTCCCGCCCGATCTTCGGTGAAGTGACCGATTCACCGCTGGTCGGAACCGAGATTGCGATCGTCAGCATGAGCCTGGAGATCCATCACCTCCCCCACCCGTCCTGCGACATCGCCGAGTACGTACGCCGCATCGGGGCCAAGAGCAACATGGTGAGCCTTGCCCGGGGGCCCGGCAAAAGGATCACCGGGCTCAATGACGAGGAGCGGGACGTGATCAACGAGCACGACATCGCCGTCTACCTGATGGGTAACTTCGAGAACTGCATTGAGCACAAGATGCCCATTCTCCTGCGGGGGATAGAAGTGCCGGTCGTGGTCTGCGGCGGCCCGGACAAGGGGACGCTGGTACGGATCGTCGACCCCCCGGTCGAAGGATACGTGGGCGGAGTCGGGCGGTTCATGCGCAGGACCAAGGAGGCCGACCAGCTGGACAAGCTGGACGAGATCATCGCCGAGATCACCCGGGTGCTGGAGAAGAAACGCGAAGATATTGCAAAAGACCCGCTCTCGGTATCCCCTGCCCGGCTCATGAACCTGATCCGGGAGAAGATACCGGCGATCCTTGACGTGACCTCCCCCACCCCGCTCACGGTCCAGATGGCCGGGCTCCGGGTGAAACTGCCCTACGATACGTTTGCACCGGAACTCCGGCGGATGGAGATCGAAGACGGGATCACGCTGGGGGATGTGGCAGAGATTGTGCCCTCGCGGATGCGGGACTATATCCTTGTCAAAGTCCTGCCCTTCTCCGAGACCAACACGGTGATATGATGGCAAAAAAGGTATCAGCACAATCAACCAGGGAACAGTTCGAGGACAAACTCGCGCTCATCGTAAAGCAGGGCGCTGATGTCACGGCGGACGAGTGGCTGAAGGCAATCGAGGTGGAATACGGGAAAGTTCCGCTGGTCTTCAGGCGGATGGGCGAGCGTCCCGAAGTGCTCATCTCCCACCTGCTCTACAAGGGGACCGTGGCCCAGACCAGCCCGCTCGATCCCAAGTACGTGGAACTGATCAGCATGGCAGTGGGGGCGGCCCTCAAGTGCCCGCACTGTACCGGGTATCACATGCAGGCAGCGATGCGGATGGGGGCCACCCGCGAGGAAGTGCTCGAAGTGATTCTCCTGTCGGGCATGATCTCGAACTCGTCGGTGCTTGCCAACGCTTATAGGATCATCGACGACAAGCTGGAGAAGTGCATACCGTGCGAGACGAAGGGTGTGGAGCGGGGGGCTGCGAAGAAGGCGGCGGCCGGGAAGGTTCCGGCTAAGAAGAAGCCGGTGGGGAAAGCGGTGCCGGTGAAGAAGAGGAAGTAGTGCCCAATTTAAAACTTTTTTGTTTATTCTGGTAATTGTCAGTATTCGTTTCCGGGAAATCCCCTCCAGCCAAAGGGTCATTTTTTCAAAAAAGGTGAGGCTCTGAAAAAAAATCAAAGTCTGGTTAAAATTTTTTAATCAAGATCCGAATGAAAATTTTTAGGCAGAGTGTGGTCGAAAAAATAAAATCAAAGTCTGGTTGAAATTTTTTGATCAAGATCCGATTTGAAAATTTTAGGCAGAGTATGGTTGAAAAAATAAAATCAAAGTCTGGCTGGAATTTTTCAAGCAAAGTCTGATTGATCCGTAAATGATTTTCAATCGCGATCGCGTACCTGTTTGAAAATTTTTGAGCACGGTCTGGTTGATCCGGCTGATCGACCGGATGGACTGTTTGGGTCAGATGCCGGAGCGGGTTCACGTCGGAGGTGATGAGCGGTTTTTCTCCCTTCCGGTTGAAATAATCAAAAACGGACCGCGTTTTTTTATTTCCAGGCAGAGTCTGGTTGATCTGCGAATGATTTTCAAACAGGGGCTGGGGGGTTGATTGAAATTTTTTGAGCATGGTCTGATGTATTTTTTTTAAGCAAGGTGTGGTTGAAAATCAAAATTCAAAGTGTGATTGAAAATTTTTGGGTGAAGTCTGATTATTTTTTTTTTCAAGCAGAGTCTGGTTGAAAAAATAAAATCAAAGTCTGGTTGAAATTTTTGGGCAAGGTCTGGTTAAAATTCCCCACAAACACTTTCCCCAGTACTATCTGCGTCAACCGCCACTCAGGAAATAACACCCGGGCCAGTCTGAAGAAGTTATACGCGATAATCGCAGAGAAGGCAAAGAAATAAAAAAACACATCGAGCGGTACGGGACCTTTCCAAAAAGAGAGCCAGAGCAGAATGTACCCGATCATGGCAAAGGAAAAAACGATTAAGAAGAGATAGGACAGCACCTCCCCCGCCCCCCAAACGCGCCTCAATCCAGCCCCCGATTCCCCCATACTTGCCAAAATAACTGTACCTATGTCCCTCGGTTTCAGACCCTGTTGTTAACCCCAACAAAACGATTCCACGATTATTTTCACCCCACGGTAATACACTATAAAAGGCCAAACATCCGGTTAAGACTAAGGAAGCGATGGCGGTGAACTATTGAGCGATAACCCAGTTCCGGAACCGGTGACTCGTTCCCGGATCCTCTTTTACCAGTCCGAAAACGGGACAAGCCGTATTGAGGTACGACTCGAAGAAGGAACAGTATGGCTCACGCAGGCACTCATCGCAGATCTGTACCAGACGACCGTACCGAATATCAGTATCCATATAAAGAACATTTTTACTGAGAACGAACTTGACCGAAATTCAGTTGTTAAGGAATACTTAACAACTGCAGCTGATGAGAAGAATTACCGTACTCTTTACTATAACCTCGACATGATCCTCGCCATCGGCTACCGCGTCCGTTCCCACCGAGGCACGCAGTTCCGCAGGTGGGCAACCGAACGGCTGAGCGAATACCTCATCAAAGGATTCGTACTTGATGACGAGCGGCTCAGGGAAGGGAAGAACATCGGTGCGGATTACTTCGATGAACTGCTCGAACGCATCCGGGATATCCGGGCATCCGAGAAGCGGTTCTACCAGAAGATTAAGGATATCTACACGCTTGCGATCGATTATGATCCGCACGCAGAAACAACGCTCGAATTTTTCAGGATCGTGCAGAACAAACTGCATTGGGCAATCACCGGCCATACAGCTGCGGAGATCATCGCGGAACGGGCCAACGCATCAAAACCGAATATGGGGCTCACTACTTGGAAAGGTGTCAAGGTGAGAAAGGGGGATGTTGTGGTTGCGAAAAATTATCTTGATGAAAAAGAGATCTGGCAGCTCAACCGCATCATCACCATGTATCTCGATTATGCAGAGATGCAGGCTGAACGAAAACAGCCCGTCCACATGATCGAGTGGAAAAAGAAACTGGATGCATTTCTCACATTCAATGAACGGGAAATTCTTGAGGATTCCGGGAAAATATCAATGGAAATTGCACAGCAACTTGCATTAGAAGAATATGAAAAATTTTCCCAGCGCCAGCTAGCTGAAGATCCTCCTGTTTCCGATACGGAGTTTGAGACGATTTCAAAAAAGATTGAACAAAAGAAACGCGAGAACCGGAAAAACCCGTGATTATTCTCCATTTGCCGCACCTCCATCCACCCCTCCCAAATCTGGCCCCATAAAACCGGACATCCACTACCCCGCAGCCACTACCAGGAGTCAGGAGGAAACGGCCCAAAGTAACGCAATAAGAACAAACGGGTGGGAGATTTTTCCCCACCCTACTTTTATTTCAGGTATTCATACAACGGATTCCCACAAGTGAATCGTTAAATCATCCATCACTGCAACAAATTTCGAAGTCAAAGGTATGTATAAACCGATCCGATCACCATCAGTGATCATGACATCGTCACCACGTCACACCGGGCGATACCTGCCCGGGATCATCGGCCTTTCGATCATGCTGGTACTGGTGCTGCTCGTCAGCGGGTGCACCCAGCCGGCTGCTTCACCCCCGACACCAACCCAGGTATCGGCTGCAACGCCGGCACCCACGGACATGACAACGACAACCATGGCAGCAGGAGGAAAGAGGATGGTAACCTTCACGGAGGCAGATAACGGTAAAACTGAGACCATTGCACACACTACGCGGTTTGCAATCCAGCTTGCAGAAAACCCGACCACCGGATTCCAGTGGAATGCAACCCTCTCACCCGGCCTTGAACTCCAGTCATCGGACTACCGCATGAATGATGCGGCCCCGGGCATGACCGGCGTGGGCGGGACCCGCACCTGGATTGTCATTGCAAAGGACCTTGGCGCCCGGAAATTCTCTGCATCCTACCTTCGATCTTGGGAACCGGTGACCGGTAACGAGACGGCCTATAGTGTGAACATCAACGTTGTTAAGATCTAAAGCAGCCGTAAAAAAACGGCTCTCCTTTTTTAATCAGGTCACTCCACAGAACAGGATCTCCGCCCGGTATTTCATTATCGTTTCCTCTAAAGTAATGACCAGCGCTCCCGCACATGATGGAGCGTGCCGGTAATTTCGCGGACATGGTCACCGGAAAAAAGGAGCACGAAACGACAGGAAAGACGGGGACCGGGCGAAAAACAGCCGTTCACAGAAAAATACCAACCATTTTTATCAGGGAGGGTGACATTATGATAAAGCGCACGTTCACCATACCGTGATCGACGATTATCAAACGGGGAGTTTTTCAAAATGGCAGAGAAAGAAACGATTTCTATCTCATCGGATCCTGCTTTTTTGCAGGAGCTTTCAGAATACCTAGAAGTGCTCTCCAACCCGGTACGCTTAAAAATACTCAAAGTGATCGAGAAAGAGCCAAAAGAGATCAGTGAGATCGCGTCCCGCATTGATACCAGTTATGCCAACACCAAAAAACACATCGATCAGCTTGTTCATATCGGCCTGGTGAAAAAGGAGGCGGGTTTTGGCCGGGAGACGGTAAAGGGCATCCACCCGGTCTGGAAGTTTTCTCTTGCCGAAGGGAGCATGGAGATGCTGATCAAGAACCTGGGGGTTTTTTCACGCATCAATATCCCCATGGGATATGGTGAGATCCAGGGAACGCTCGAATCGGTGCGAATGGCAGTTCTCAGGGAATCCGGTTCAGATTATCCGGCACTCCATCTCATGGCAGGGAAAGGGGCAGGTCATACGTACCTTCTCAAAAAAGAGCGGGCAGTCATCGGCAGGATTGACAAGGACAACCCGGCAAAGCTCAGCGAAGGGGACATTGCCCTTCCCGAAGAGTACGTATCGGTGACCAGGATCACAAAACCCCATGCTATCGTGACAAAGACCGTAACCGGGTGGCTGATTGAGGACCGGGGCAGCTCCGGCGGGACCTACCTGAACTCTGAACTCATCGCACCGATGCACAAAACAAACCTGAAAAACGGGGACGTCATCGATCTTGCCATGGGTGAAGATGCTGCACGGTTCCTGTTCATCGCAAACGAGTGAGGGCGGATGGCAGCTCGGGCAGGTCTGGATCTCCGAAGGAGTGTATTACCGGCAGCGGGCGGAATCCGGTTAATTGTAATATTCATCCTCCTGTTCCTCTTTATCCTGCCGGCATCGGCAAACGTATTTACGTATGACGGGAAAGGAGATGCCCGTGCGATTCAGGACCTGATTAATACCACAAGTAACGGTGACAGTATCTATCTTGCAGGCGGGACCTATCACGAGAATCTCCTGATTAACCGGGCGATTGTGTTCGGTGCCCTGGACACGAACAACCCGCCGGAGATTGTCTCTTCCAGGGCATCCGATGCCGGGATCACCCTTGCATCGGATGGCATAACGCTCAACGGGGTAATCATCTCCGGGACAGCCCCGCATGGGCTCCTTGTACAATCGAGCAATAACCGGATCAGTGCAATTACTGTCAGGGGGTTTGACACAGGTATCAGCCTGAAATCAGCACTAGGTAACATTTTTTCCGGTAATACGGTTGTGAATAATTCTGTGGGTATCAATGCGGATCGCACCACGCATTCCAATATCTTTTACCTGAATTATCTCGATAATCCCCTACAGGTAAACACGCAATCTGCTGATAATGTCTGGTCATCGGGTCAGCAGAGCTACCGTTACTCGGGAAGCGAATTTTCCGGTTCGGTGGGAAATTTCTGGAAAGGGTTTGAGAGCACTGACCGTAATAACGACGGCATATGGGATACCCCCTACACCATAACGAGTTCTGTTTCCCGGCTGAACACCGCAACGGAGATCACCGATCGTGCTCCCTTAGTCAGCATACCCGCTTCGTATACGCTGGTCAGTAGTGTAAGCCTTGTCAACACCTCTCCGTTAGAGAGGGGATTGCATCCCCCGGAATTCATCTCATCCCAGCAGCTGGGTTATCCGGCTGCCTCTCCGGGTACATCTTCCCCGGGCAGCGGGAATCCATCCGGACCGGCAAACCCGTTTATCCCCTTCCTTATACAGAACTGGTGGGCAATCCCTGTCGTTATCGTCATTTCTGTTGTTGCCGGCATCTGGTTTGAGAGAAAATGGAAACGGAGGGGGCAGACCACGGATGAAACGGATGGTGCGGGGGTTTCCTCGCGTAACGTAACCGTCGTTAAAAAGACCGTCCCCCCGGCAGCATCAACAGGACAGGACTCGCTCCATTATGCGGCCCACCTTCCACCGGCACTGGAGAAGAAATACCCGACAGCAGAATACGTTGCCGAAGGGGGGGTGTCGCGGGTGTTCCGGGCATGGGACGAGAAGGAGGGGCGGGATGTCGCCGTAAAGATCCCCATCCGCTTCGATGAAGTGACCGGGACACAGTTTACCAAAGAGCTCCATGTCTGGGAAGGGCTCCATCACAAAAACATTGTCGAGATCTATGCGGCCAATATCTTCCCGGTGCCCTATATCGAGATGGAGTATGTTGCTTCGTCCCTTGCGTCCCTTAAGTTCCCCCTTGCAACAGAAAAGGCCCTGACGATCGTCAAAGGAGCCGCCGAGGGGCTCCGTTATGCCCATGAACAGGGAATCGTCCACCGGGACATCAAGCCCGATAACATTATGATCGCACCGGATGGGACACCAAAGATCTCGGACTGGGGGCTCTCCAAAACGGAGGGAACCAAACAGTCCGGCCTGATTGGATTTTCCTTAGAATATGCGGCCCCTGAGCAACTGTCCCCGAACCTCTATGGCGAACCCGGCCCGTGGACGGACATCTACCAGCTGGGAGTACTGTTCTACGAGATGCTGGCAGGAGATGTCCCCTTCCGGGGCGGGGGTATGGGAGAAGTGACCCACGCGATCCTGCATGACGACCCCTTACCGCTGGTTCTTGAAGGACAGGACGCGGCAATGATCCGGGACATTATCGCAAAATGCATGGCCAGGAAGCCGCAGGACCGGTATGGTTCGGTATTACAATTACTCGATGACCTGAAAAAAGTCAGGTCCTGAGCGGATGGACAAAAACAATCCATCCCGGGACCTGTTCACGGTAAAAGGGGCAGAACATCTGAAAAGCCCCTTACACCAGACGTGTTCTTCCTCCGTTTCTCTACGGATTGTCCCGGCACTATGATCCGGAGGGTGGCGTGCCGGATGGCGGGGTGCCTGACGGGCGTGTTCCGTTCATCTGCATACCATCAGGTGGTGTTCCTGAGGGCCGGGTGCCATTCATCTGCACTCCCTCAGGCGGCGTTCCTTTCTGCCCGGCAGACTGGTTGAACTGCGGCTTGTCACCAGTGCCAGATTGGCCGTATGTCACTGATGACGATACTCCACCGGAATCTCCTGCCGGCCCCTGTCCAACGGTCTGTGCTTGTCCTGCGGAGGGGGTACTTCCGGTCTGGCCGGCTGCACTCCCGGTATCCTGGGTACAGCCTGCAACCAGCATTCCCGCAACGAGAATTGCTGACGCGATCAACATGATGATACTGCTTCTTTTCATCTGATTCATCTCCTGAAATTGCCGGCCCTGCATCATTAGTGCTGATAACCGGCATTTGTATCAACATCTTTTCATTCCCGGGCTCTGTTCACGTGTTCGGATGTTGATCGTGTGATTAATGTAAATTGCACCCAATAGCGCCCGAATACGAACAGAGCCTGATCGGTTCATGAACTTTTTTTAACGATTCCCTGTGGAGGGGATCATCCTGCATCCCAATAACCGTCGATTAATATATATTCGAACCATACGAGAAGTGAACTATTCCCCGGATACGGGTAATAATTGAACTTTTGCGGATCTGTTATCATCCTGCGGACAATCGGCATTCCCGGGCCAGACAATTCCATGGTAATCGGGTGCTGGTAAAAAAGAGGGGGGGCAGAAACCAGCATTATTGCGTCGATAATGTAATGTATGGTTGCGCGTTTCAGGGTATTTTCCTGATATTTTTACCCTTACTCCACACCGCTCTTGTTTTTCCGGTTCGAAATTGTTTTCTGTTTTACTTTCCGGGAGTGTTTTATCTTCGAGACAACCTTCAGGAAATAGTATTTTAATAAAACGGACATCTTGGTTTTCCGCCCCTGGGTACATTACAATTTGTTCATTCGCTCCTCAGTGCATCAATCGGGTCCATGTTCGATGCCCGCCATGCGGGGTAGACACCGGAGAGGATACAGACCATAAGACCGAACGCCATACCCACGGGGATATAGACAATACTCTCTGGGAGGAAGAAGAACTCCGTAGTGCCGATCATGTAGCTCACCACCGAGTACCCGATAATAAGGCTGCCCATTCCCCCAATTCCTGCACCCAGAATTCCCAGGATGACCGCTTCATACAGGAACATCCGGCGCACCTCACCTTTCTCGGTACCGATGGAAAGGAGGATCCCAATCTCCTGGATCCGCTCATTCACGGACATCATCATCACATTGAAGATGCTCGTGGCAGCGACCAGAAGTGAGATGCCGCCGATCGCAAGGATGAACGTAGTTATCGAAGACAGTGATGACGTGATACTGGAAATCCGGGAACTGGCATCCGATATCCTCACCGCAGGGGTTTTTTCATTGGTGTTCAATTTGGTGTCAATAGCAGTTTCCACATCCGTGATCGTACTAATATCCCTGACAATTACGTTTACCTGGCTGTAGACGTCCTTCCCGCCATACTGGTTCGTATACCAGTCACTGGAAACAATGATTGCATTATCCGTATTCACATTGTCCGAAGACATTCCCCGTTCAGCGAGGATTCCGACGACCCTGACCACCGGGCGGGACTCATCGGTATCCTTGCCGATCTTGATCCTGCTGCCGATCTTTAAATTGAAGGTTGTAGCGATGGTGGATCCAACAAGAGCATCATTTATACCTTCGATGTTTGTCCCGTTCGATATCGTGAGGAACTTTGTGATGTCATCCGGGTCGATCCCGTAGACCGAGCTCCTGCCAGGTGTGGATAAGAGGGTGAATTCGGTATTTGTCGAATATATTGGCACAATCTTACTCGTCGTTCCCGCAGCGAGTTTGATCTTATTCAGCTGCGTTTTTGTTATTCCCGTTGATGAGGATGTGGATGACGAAGAGCTGGATCCCGGCGGACCCATCCTGACCGCATCTGCGGTGATGACGATAGTATCTGCACCTGAAGAGAGCTGGTCTTTTACCTGGAGCTGCATATTGGTCCCCAGCATCCCCATAGAAGAGATTGCCACAACACCGATCACGATGCCAATCGAGGCCAGGAGAGAGCGCAGGAAATTCAGGCGAACGCTCCTGACGGAGAGATCAAAGAATATATCTTTCATGCTGCTATCCTCCCGTCTTCAAGAGTGATTGTCCGGTTCGCGTACTCCGCAATCTTCGGATCATGGGTCACAATGATGACTGTCTTTCCTTCGCGGTGAAGACTGCAGAGAATATCCATGATCTGGTACCCGGTCTTCCGGTCAAGATTGCCGGTCGGCTCATCGCAGAGCAGGATCTTCGGGTCATTGACCAGGGCCCGGGCTATTGCCACGCGCTGCTGCTGGCCACCGGAGAGCTGGGTAGGACGGTGGGCACTCATGGCCTCATCAAATCCCACGGCACTCAGCATGGCTGTGGCTTTTCCGGACTCATCCCGTTTCTTGTACTTCAGGATCAGCGGGTATTCCACGTTCTCATACGCAGAGAGCAGGGGGATCAGGTAAAATTTCTGGAAGATGTACCCAATCGTATCCCTGCGCATGTGCGTCCGTTCAAGCGCGGTTAAACCGGCCACGTTCCTTCCCGAGATATACAACTCTCCCGATGTCGGGACATCGAGGATGCCGAGCTGGTTCATCATCGTTGACTTTCCGGAACCCGAGGGTCCCATGATCGCGACAAATTCGTTCTCATCGATTTCAAGGGAGATCTGGTTGAGCGCGGTAAAGTCGCCACTTTCTAAGTGGTAGACCTTGCTGACATCCGCAAACCGGATAAGCGGGGTAGTGATCATAGCCGATCCCCTCACTGCTTCTTGAATTTTGCAGTGAGCCACTTGCGTTTGGTATACAGAACGATTCCGACGACAACGAGGACTCCCGCCGCAATAACCGGGTAGAACGAGCTGATACCGCTGATACCGCTGCCGGAGAAGAGGCTGGTGCTACCCATTCCCGGAGGAGCACCGCCCATGCCCTGCGGACCGCCGGATCCCATGCCGGTACTTCCTGAGGTCTTCAATGCGGTGCTGTTACCGCCAGAACCTGAAGCAGATCCGAGGTTGAGCATCTTGGTGACCCGGTAGTCATTCCCCTCTGAATCTTTCCAGAGCATTAACAGGGGAACCGATGAGAGATCCGAAGAGCTAAATGTCACTTCAAAACTTCCGGAATCATCGGAGGCCAGGCTGCCGATCGCGTATTCAGCGTACGTTCCTGTTGCCTCTGCCGGGGATCCAACCGTGACCGTGAGACCTTTTGCAGCAGTGATGCCGGTATTGGTGATATCACCGGTCAGGTCATAGTACGAACTTTTGGTTGTCAGGGCAACATTGTTGACAACCGGCACTGCAGCAGTCTTGTCGTTCCCGATGTTGATGGGTAGGATTACATCCGTGGAATGATCGACGTCTCCGCTCTGGTAACTGATATGGAAGGTTAAGTTTGTGGACTGGCCGGGAGTCACGGTAAAGGGGACAACGACAGAACTTTGTGCATCGAGTGAACTGACATATTTTTCGGAAGGGCTGATTTTTATGCCACTGCCGGATGCGGTAACAAAGATATTATCAATAATTCCATCACGGGGATTGACGATACTCAGGTTGACTGTTTTTTCTATTGCAAGAGGATATACACTGGGTGCATCGGAGATACTCGCCATGAGATCCGTTGAATCAACGGTAATGAGGATTGGGTAATGGAAAATATCGCCATCTTTCGTTTCTACCGAGAACAGAGAGAAATGGCTGCTGTCGGGTGGATTTGCAGAGACAATGAATGAATAGGTTATCGTAGAACCGGATGCGATATAGCTCATTGTATTCCAGGAATCCTTTTTGTCAATAGTGAGAGTATCGCTGATGAGATTCGGATTAGAAAGTCCGACGGACTGATTACCGGAGTTCCCCAGCGTTACTGAAACGGTACCCTGCTCATAAGGATAGAGCACTGCAGGGTCCATGGTTACTGAGGATACATACAACATCGATGAGGTTGTAGTGGCGGCACTTGCGATTGGTATTGAAAATACCATCAGCAACATGAGGACTATGCTGATTATGGCGGATTTTTTCTTCATGATTTCTCCCTTGTTCACGGGCAAAGAACCAAAAGGCATTACACATTTTTTTATAACGGTAGCCTTCGTTTCTCTGCTAAAATTCCCCTGTCGGGGGTAGTCTTCATGACGATGTTTCCCGGGCCACTTATATTCGCATCATGGGGGCGGGAGTATTATTGACGAAAAACAGGATTCGTTTCACTTGGGAGTTCACTATATGCCTGAAATGCAATTCGTGCCAGAGAGGATCTCGTTATCTCATCCCGTGCCTTCCTCCCAAAAATATTATTTCCTCCCGGTGGGGATCCTTGTCGTCATAAGTGTCGTAAGCAGGACAACGGGGTGTAATCTTCCCCAGAGAGATCCGGCCCTTCCACTTGGTCTCCCGTCATTTACACAATTTTCGCTGCGTTACACCTTTCCCGGGTGAGGTTCAGAAAAACACGGAACCCTCACATCTTTTTAATCCCGAACCACCCACCTTTACCATAATGTGCGGTATCGCTGGGCAGTACTGTCTTGACGGGAAAGAGCCGGACACAAAGCTCCTTTCAGTCATGTCCGAACGGCTCGCCCACCGGGGACCAGACGGTAAGGGACTCCATATCAGTGGTCCGGTAGCGCTTGCCCACCGCAGGCTCGCGATCATTGATCTCTCGAACGAGGGGCTCCAGCCGATGACCAGTGAGAATGGCACCCTTTGGATTGTCTTCAACGGTGAGATCTACAATTTTGTCGAGCTCCGCGAGGAGCTGATCGGAAAAGGCCACCGCTTCCATTCAAAATCCGATACGGAGGTGATTCTCCATGCCTACGAGGAATGGGGGCACGAGTGCCTCAACCGGTTCAACGGCATGTGGGCCTTTGCACTCTGGGATGAACGGCGACAGGAGCTGTTCTGTGCCCGGGATCGCTTCGGGATCAAACCGTTCTATTACGCAAAGACCGGGGATTCGTTCCTGTTCGCGTCAGAGATCAAGGCGCTGCTCGCTCACCCGGCAATCGGCACGAAACCCGACGATGCTACGCTGGGTACGTATCTTGCATGGGGGGTACTCGATCACTCCGAACGGACGATGTTTGACGGGATCTTCCAGCTGAAGCCCGCCCACGCGATGGTGGTATCAAAGGACGGGGCCCAACCGCCGTTCCGGTACTGGGATGTGAAGGTCAACGCGAAGATACATGACAACGTGCCTGACGCGGAAGTGGCATCGAAACTCCGTATCCTGCTGCACGATGCAACCAGCATCCACCTCAGGAGCGATGTCGCGGTCGGCACCTGCCTGTCCGGGGGCATTGATTCGTCCGCACTTACCGCGATCATCAACGGGATTATCCGAAAAGAGGCGCCGGCAGGTGTCGGGGCCCGGCAGAAGACGTTCTCCGTGGTCTTCTCCGACAAAAGATTTGACGAGAGCCGGCATATCGACGAGATTGTTGTGGCAACCGGGGTGGATGCCTATCGTACGGAACCCTCTCCCGAGAAGCTCTGGGATGATATCGACCGGCTGGTCTATATGCAGGACGAACCGTTCGGTTCGCTCTCGATCTATGCCCAGTACTGCGTGATGCGGCTTGCCCGTGAGCAGGTCAAGGTCGTTCTCGACGGGCAGGGGGCGGATGAGCTGATGGCAGGATACCTTGCGTACCAGGGCAGTTATATCGGGGGACTCCTCCGCTCGTTCCATGTATTGACCGGATTCCGGGAGATCATCGGAAGCCTGAAGCACCATCATGGCTTTTTTGGTTTGGCAATAAAGCAACTGTTGGTTCGCAAAGGTCGCCGGGGGCTCCTGAAGTGCACACCACCACCTGTATATCGGTATGGGGTCAGGCTTGATGAGGTGCTGCTCCGCGAGCTGACCCGCACCAACCTGCCGGCTCTCCTCCATTACGAGGACCGGAACGCCATGGCGTTCTCGATCGAGTCGAGGGTTCCCTATCTCGATGTGCGATTCGTGGAGTATGTGGCATCACTCCCGCTCGACCAGAAAATCCGGAACGGGATCACAAAGATCGCTCTCCGGAATGCCATCCGGGGAATCGTCCCTGAGTCAATCCGGTGCCGTATGGACAAGATGGGTTTTGTCACGCCGGAAGAAGTCTGGATGAAAGAGGCACTTCGCCCATTCGCGCTCGAATTGCTCAGCTCCGGGGAATTCCATGCACGCCCGTACTGGGATGCGGATGCGGTTGTCCGGAACTATCTTTCGTTTCTTGAGGGTAAATCCACCTATTCGCCGGAGATCTGGAGGATTATCTGTACTGAACTCTGGCTCAGGAAATTTTTTGATATGCCGGTCATCACATCCTCCGGTTCCTGATATGCAGGCCCGACGGGATCGAATCCTATAAATGGTGTCTCTGGACAGATCTATGTGATACAATCCCGCCGGTGGGTTTAATTACCACCACCTTCCGGGATCACGGTGACCCATGAAATCCATCATTCTTGCCGGGGGTGTCGGGACACGACTCTGGCCGCTTTCCCGGGAGTATTATCCCAAGCAGTTTATCCAGCTGGATGGTCATTCACTCTTCCAGAAGACCTGTAAGCGGGCAGCCCTGCTTTCGGGATTTGATGGAATTTACGTTGTTACAAATGAGATCTACCATTATCTGGTACAGAACCAGTTCGAAGAACTGGGCTATTCCCTGCCGGAAGATCATCTCCTCGCAGAACCCACGGGGAAAAATACCCTGCCCGCCATTGCATGGGCAATGCAACGAGTGCGGGCAGACGATCCATTGGCATCAGCGGTTGTCTTCCCCAGCGATCACCTGCTGGACGATGCAGCCCTCGACCCGATCCGGGCAGCAGAACCGCTTGCCAGCCAGTATCTCGTGACATTCGGTGTCAGACCCACATCACCCCACACCGGGTATGGGTACATCAAACCGGGTAAACCCCTGTCGGTTGGTAATGTTGCTGATGCGTTCAGGGAAAAACCCGATGAAAAAACCGCAGAAGAATATGTGAAGAGCGGATATCTCTGGAACAGCGGAATATTCCTCCTGTCCACCGGCTGTTTTTTTGAAGAGCTGAAACAGCACTGCCCGGATATCTCCGCTGCATTCTCTCCCGGTACAATTCCCGATTATGCAAACCTTGAGTCCATCTCGATCGATTACGGACTGCTCGAGCATTCACAGCACGTAGCGGTGGTCCCGCTTGACACTCCATGGAGCGATCTCGGGACATTTAAGGCACTGTACGATGTCGGGCACCATGATGCGCAGGGCAACGTGGGGAAGGCAGAGTATCTCTCAGCAAAAAACAACTACGTATACGCTTCAGGAAAGCATGTCGGACTCATCGGCGTGCACGATCTGGTCGTGGTAGATACTACGGATGCACTCCTCATCTGCGATAACCGGCACACCGAGCAGGTGAAAAAACTTGTCAGCCTGTATAACAAGGCAGACGATCCGATAACCCGGTTCCACCGGCAGGTGCATCGACCCTGGGGATCCTATACCGTGCTCGAAGAGTCCGGGATCTATAAGATCAAGCGAGTGACGGTGAGACCGGGTCAGAAACTCTCACTCCAGCTTCACCATCACCGGAGCGAGCACTGGGTGGTGGTGAGTGGTACGGCAGAAGTCGAGCTCGATGGGGAGACACGGCTGCTCCGGAAAGGGGAGAGTACCTTTGTCCGCAGCGGGATGAAACACCGGCTGAGAAATCCCGGTGTAATCCCGCTTGAGGTTATCGAGGTGCAACTGGGGGAGTACCTTGAAGAGGATGACATCGTCCGGTTTGAGGACGATTACGGCCGGGATTGAAAGGATTGCATAATTCGTCAGACTTTTATCCAACTATCCCCTATTGTTCTGATGAGACTCTGAAATCCTTCGGGATGTTTTTCCCAACCGTATCATTCTTTCCCAAACGGTCAGGAAAAAACCATAAAAACCGTATTTTTTAGTATAAACCGTATAATGCTATACGTAAGAGCGGGTTTTGCTGTCAGAAAAAAGACGCTGAATCCGGGTTATTTTTTCGTTCCGGGATATTTTGTCATGAATTGACGATTTCCCCGATCTTCTGCAGTAACTAAAGAATCGCTTCCGGTGCCGATAAGATCGGTTCTGCCAGCAGCCCTGAGCCCTTCGATCACGAATCCCTTGTTGCGGGGATCGCGGTACTGCATCAGTGCCCGCTGGATCTTCTTCTCCTGGCCTTTGGGCACATGCACCGGTTCCAGCGTGAACGGGTTAAGCCCCGTATAATACATGCAGGTGGAGACACTCATTGGCGTGGGGGTAAAGTCCTGCACCTGTTCCGTGTAGAGCCGGTTATCGCGGATGTAGAGCGCGAGCTCGATCATGTCTGCCATTGTGCAGCCGGGATGTCCTGACATGAAGTAGGGAAGGAGATACTGCCGGCTCTTTTTTCCTTTCTGGAGCGTCTCGAACTGTTCACGGAACCGGTCAAAGACTGCACGATCCGGTTTGTTCATGATCCCGGTCACCTTTTTTGTTATGTGTTCCGGTGCAACCTTGAGATGCCCGGAGACGTGATGATCGCAGATCGTGCGGAGATAATCTGCATCGTCGGCTAGAGCAAGATCATACCGGATACCCGAGCCGATGAAGATCCTTTTCACTCCCGGGATTTCCCGGAGAGACCTTAGAAGCTCGCACTGGTTCCTGTGACTCGTCTTTAAGGATTTGCAGGTGGGGGTGCAGTGCTTGTTCCGGCAGGCTCCATAGGTTTCCCACTGCTCGCATGAGAGGCTGTACATGTTCGCCGTAGGGCCGCCTACATCCTGCACAATGCCCTTGAACTCCGGCATCTTCGTCATCCGGGTCACTTCACTGATGATAGAAACAGTACTCCGGCTCTGGATGATCCTGCCCTGGTGATGAGTGAGGGCACAGAACGAGCATTCTCCGAAACACCCCCGGTGGCTGGTTACCGAGAACTGCACGGGTTCCAGAGCGGGCACGGGTTGTTTGTATGACGGATGTGACCTCCGGCTGAACGGGAGTTCGTAGATAGTGTCGAGCTCTTCAGTTGTAAGCGGGAGTGCCGGGGGATTCTGGATGACGACCGTCTTTGGATGCGGCTGGGCAACGGGTTTTCCCCGCACCGGATCCTGCTCGTAATAATGCAGGGCAAACGCACGGGCGTAAGCAGTTTTATCCTGGGAAACTTCCGTAAACCCGGGCAGTTCGACAACACCCTCAGGACGTCTGCTGCGCCATTCTGCAACCTCCATGGCGTACGCGGTTCCCCGCACATCCCGGAGGGATGCTAAAGGTTCACCGGCAGCAAGCCGCCGGGCAATCTCAGTAACCTGGCGCTCGCCCATACCAAAGACAAGGAGATCGGCCGGGGCGTCAGCAAGGAGTGCCTGGCGCACGCGATCCTGCCAGTAATCATAGTGGGCAAACCTCCTCAGGCTTGCCTCGATACCCCCGATTACGATAGGGGTGTCCGGGAAAAGCCCATGCACCTTGTTGGTGTAGACTATCGTGGCACGGTCAGGGCGCCGGGGAATTCCGCCGGGAGAATAGACATCATCACTCCGCCTTTTCAGGTTGGGGGTGAAGTTATTCACCATGGAATCGACATTGCCGGACGAGATCCCAAAAAACAGCCGGGGTTTTCCCAGCACAGTAAAATCGCCGTCGGTCTTCCAGTCGGGCTGGGCAATAATCCCCACCGAATACCCGGCATCCCAGAGGACCCTGCCAAGCAGGGCTGTCCCGAACGAAGGGTGGTCCACATAAGCATCACCCGTAATAAGGATAATATCAAACTGGCGGATGCCGAGCTTTTCCGCTTCTTTGACGGACATGGGAAGAAAAGGGGGTTGGCGGGTCATGACGAAAACGGGGGATGGGGGGTGTTCATATTAAGAGATATTATTTCAGTCATGGTGGCGGGCGCCGGGTCAGGTCCCGGATAATATCTGCAAGCCCGCCCGGAAGATCATCCTTCTCTTCCTTTTTATCTACGGGATGCACTTCCTCTTTTTTTCCGGCGGGTTTTTCAAAATCCGTGAGTTTTACGGCATCCCCCTTATCGCCGAGGACGGGAAGGTGGAGTTGGGTCTTCTGATCAAATTCCCGGCGGGCTTTAAGACCGGTGAACTCCATGATGACTGCTTCAATGATCAGGTAGGTTGTGGCTTGTTCCCTGAGACAACCGGTGAGTGCGTGCCCTGAACGGCCTACCGAAGCGTGGTAGTGGATATGCGGGCCACCTTCGCCCGGGTAGATTGTGCCGATCCCAAATACTTCCCAGCCGCCTTCAAACATCACAAAGTGCGGAACGGGGGGTATGACCGGCTCTTCCGGACCAGTCACCATTCTCCCGTTCATCAGGGCACCAAGGAAGGTGATCGAGCCGGACTGAATGCTTTTGTCGAGAATGAACTGACGCAGCGAGACGAGCATATCTTCGCCATCATCGATCCTCACGACGAAGACCCTGCCGAGCTGACCTTCCGTATATTGCATATGATCAGATTCCTTTTTTGGTATTCATATGGTTTCTGCGGGTTTATATCTTACATGACTGTCCATTGGCGGAGTTTGGAGTTTAATAAAGGGTGACCTGTTTATCAATAAAAGGTTAAAGTTACCGACCTCCGGCTCCACCGCCACCAAAACCCCCGCCACCGCCAAACCCTCCTCCGCCAAAGCCGCCCCCACCGGAACCACCGTGACTCGGGGGACTGAAATGCATGAGGGGAATAAACGCCGCGTTCATACCCATAACCCCTACCGGGACCCCGGTTTCGGGGATGCTGATCTTCAGCGTCTTCATGGCACGCTCTACCTTATCACCAACCCCGAGCGCTGTACCGTATACCAGCCATTCGCCCCACATGGAGAGATCTGCGGGTGCATACTTCTGGATCATGGCCATGTCCGAGAGGAAGTGGGTGAATGCATCCCACTCAAGCTTCTCTTTATACCGGTCGTCCTTCCAGTGCCCGAATAACGTTGACGGTGCAGCAAATGCAATCGCTGTCTGGACAACCACAATAATCCACAGCACAACAGCGGGGAACAGGATATACGACTGCATGGGCATAACCATGGCAAGGATGAGCGTGACTGCAAACAGGACCATGGCGACAAATCCAAAGGGTACGATATGTTCCCTTCCATCCACAATGTACTGGTTAGCGAGCGAGGTGTCTACCCTGCTGGTGACATCAGTAAGCGATCGCTGGTACTGCAAGGCTTTCTCTTCTGCACTGCTGACCGTTTTGGCACGTGTCGCGAGCGCTGCAATCGAATCGGTGTCCAGCACACCGTTCTCCGATACGAGCCCGATAAACCCGAGCACCCGCAGCTCATAGGAATCGGTGGTTGCTGTTGAGAGCACCCGTATCTCGATACCTTTGCCTTCGCCCTTCTCGGTTATGGAGATGATCTTTCTCCGGTGGAGATCGAGCAGCGTGGCGTAATACCCATCGTCATCGAAATCGAGAGCATCGCCTTTAAAGAGCAGGTTCACCTGCCAGGGTTTCAGCGCCGTTGACGGGAGGGTACTCAGGTACGCGGGAACCGTGAACTCCTTCTCCCTGCCATACCGGTTGTAGATTACGATGAAGAGAAGCGGCACCAGAATAACAGCCACCTTCGCAATCATGCTCAGCAGAATCGACAGGGTATAGGGAGCGTTATACCAGAAGCTCGCAGAGGAGGCCTGGCCCCGAATATCCTTAACTTCGGTTCGGAAACCTTTGATCTGGGAAAAACCCTGTGCATTTCCCACCATCTCAACCGCAATGATCTCATTGGCCTCAGCATTCCCCGTGATAATGTAACGGGTTCCGGCCTTTTGCGTTGTAAGAGAGGGGGGGTACGCATACACCTGTTCGATGTTATTTGCAGGCACGGTGATCCTGACCGACCGGTACGGGATGTGGGTTTCACCCGCGAGTTTCAGGTTGAGATGGGTCGCAGCCGCATCGTATTCAACGGGGGGGTGGAGGGTATAGGTGTAATCAACCGATTGTTTCCCGGCAGAAAAGTAAACGGGATTGAATATTCCCACTTCGTTGGTTTGTGCAAGGATTTCTATGAGTGACTTCGATTCGTTGGCTCCGACACCACCGGTAAGCTTGACGGCACCCTTGTCATTCTTTGCATACCCTGTCGTAAAACCGGGCGGGTTCATTGAGACAAAACTAACTGAAGGTTCCTTAGGACTGCTTTCAAAAACAAGAGGGGCTTCCCATGTGCGATAGAGCATACGGTACTCCCCCGGTGATGAGACATCGTAGGTATAGTGTTCCTGCAGGATCCCGTCTTCTGAAAGGGTCGCTTCATACGAATCAACCGCGAGATCCCCTTCGAAAAGGGGAGGTATCAAGGTAACGATGAGCAGACCTGTTATCCCGAGGATAAGTCCCCCGATAACAAGCGCAGCCAGCTGACCTTTTTCACTCACGACAATTGCCTCATCAGAATTCTATCTTCGGGGGGGTCGCGATCGCCTCTTCGAATTGCAGGTACTCGAGTTTTATGAGCCCCATGAATTTTCCAATGATGTTGGAAGGTATCGTGTCCATCATCGTGTTGAATTCCTGCGAGATGTTATTAAATGTATACCGCTGACGACCGATCTCGTCTTCCAGCCCTTTCACCGAATCCATCATACTCATGACAGTGCCGGAAGTTTTTAAATCGGGATAATTTTCCGCTACCGCGAGAAGTCGCCCGAAGATAGATCGGGATTCCGCTTCGACCTTGTTTAAGTCACCGGGATTGGCAGTGGCAACACTCGCCCGCATGGCAGTGACCCGTTCAAAGGTTTCTTTTTCAAACTTGGCGTAGCTCTTCACGGAACCGAGGAGTTGCTCGATCATGTCCAGTCGCTTCTTCATGGCAACCCGGATCTGGCCCAGGGTCGCCTCAGATGAATTCTTCAGCGTGACGAACCGGTTGTAAATGCCGATTGCCCATAGGATAAGTCCAAGGATCACAAGGACGATAATTCCGGGGATAATCCATCCAATAAGACTCTCAAACATTGTTACTCAGAATAGTGATGATCGTTCCTGAAGATAAGATCATGGGGAGGGTGAAAGAAAAAAAGCAAAAAATTGGGGGGGGAAGAAGTGACAGATATTATGGGAGGGTGAGCGAACCAACCACGCGGAGTTTGCCCCCTTCGAGGTAATGCAGCACCACCCGTGCACCGGGAGGATACACCAGCGCTTTTTCCAGGGTTAAGGTAATGGTCGGCATTCTCCAGTCCCCTTCTACGGTTATTTTTTCCAGCCGGGTGGGAAGGAACTGCATCCAGTGGCCGGCATACAGCACCATGCCTTCCTTGAGGGGGGCTGGCCAGTACTTCACAAGCTGGGCTTTTCCGGAAATGGTGGTGGCGTATTTTATTGCGGGATCGTTGGTCAGGACAAAACCCCGGTCAAGATCTTCGGATTCGATATTTTTCAGGGCGAGTCCAACCCGTTCACCGGTTATCGCATGATCGGAGTCATCATCGTGTTTCTGGATGGAGCGGATCTGGGTGGTTTTTTCCGTGGGGAGGACTTTTAACGTGTCGTGCTTTTTTATAATTCCCTGGGCCACAAAGCCAAGCACAACTACGCCGACTCCTTTTACATTGAAATGGGAGTCCACCGGTACAGATCCTTTTCCTGCCGCGTCGTGCGTTTTGTGGTGGGCGGATTGTTTTACGGATATCTCAAGCATCCTCTCGCGAAGCCCGACGATATCTTCCTCAATTACCTCGTAGTGTTCAAGGACCGTACCTTTGATGAGCGGGGCGATCTGATCCGGGGTGATATAATTTTTTAAGATGAGATATCCGCTGGACTTGCCGGCACACTGGAGCATCAGTACACATTCACCAAAGGTGGCGTTGATCTCATCAACGACAAGAACCACCCTTTCAGAAACGGATACGGTGTAAAACAATGAGGATAGCTTCTCAGGGTACCGCGTCGGTTCGATAAAGGTGACAGTAGCATCACCTTTCTTCAGGTTATAAAAGGTGATATCGCTTACGGTGCCCTTCTTTCCCAGATCTTTGGCATAATCGGGAGGGGCGAGGATTGCGACGGTGAGATTGGACATAGTAGCAATAGTTTATTCATTCTCGCTATTAGGACTTAGGATCAAAAAGGAAATCTGATATTTTTTTTATCGCAAAAACTAATTATTGTCCGGAAGACAGTTGTGGGAACAAATGAAGAGCAGTGTAAAATTATTAAGTCTTGTGGGAATCGCTCTCTTTCTCATAATTCTTTCCCGAATAAACCTTAATACCCTGATTGAGATTATTGCTCACACCAATATCCTGCTCCTTATCCTTGCATGTTTTGTAAACGGGATTGCAATTGTATTAAAATCCCTGAAGTGGAAAATTATTGTAAACTCGGTAAAACCAGACTTTTCGCTCAGGGAGAGCGTTGTGGCATTTTTTGTCGGTTTTTCCTTTTCGACGATCACGCCGGCAAAATTGGGGGATTTCATAAAAGTATTGTATATAACGGATGAAAACTGCGGTCTGGGAAAATCACTTTCCACCATCGTCATCGATCGTCTTATCGATATAATACTGTTGTTTTCCATAGCTTTTATTGGCATTTACGGATTCTCGGTTTTCTATCATATCGAGATCCTATCTATCGGCACCATTATCCTTATCATTACAGGGATTTTAGCAGGAGTGTATATAGTACTCAACAGGCCGCTTCTGTCTGCTCTTCTCAAACCCTTTTTCAATATCTTTGTGCCAAAGCACCTCAAGAGTAAGGTTACCCTCTACTATGATGATTTCTTCACGGGATTATTCACATTTTATCACGATCGGGTACGGTTTTTTTCCAGCATCGGTATCGGAATCATCTCTTGGATCCCGCCTTTCCTCTATGGGTACCTGCTGGCACTCTCAATAGGTATTGATACAGGGGTTCTTTTCTTTGTACTCGTTATACCCGTGCTCAGCCTGCTCGATTTGCTCCCGATAAGCATCTCCGGTATCGGCACCCGTGATGTGGCACTGATATTCCTTTTCGGTCTTAAGGGAATATCACCTGAACAGGCAGTGGCCTTCTCACTGCTCTACCTGTTCATGAGCTACTGGCTCGTAGCATTGATCGGCGCCGGTGTTTATTTCCGGTACCCGGTCACCATCCCGGAAGAGCTGAATTAATTCCTGTCAGGTTTCCTGGCAATTATCCCAACTGTGTAGGCATAGTATTGTTTACAGGGAAACGCCTTTTCAATGAGACCAACCTTCTTCCGCAAACCCATGCTGATAATTTCGCGATCGTTTGTTGCAAGCGGGGGGAGTGCCTGGAGACCGAATGTCTTTTCAATCTCGAGCCCTGCCTTTCGGACAGCGGTTTTCAAACGTTTTGGGGAGTAGTCTTCTTCATACCCGAACTCAAAGTTTCTCATAATAACCGCAACGAATTTTCCCGCTTTATACCATAGGCAGAACGTATTTGGGACAATAATGATAACCCTGCCGGAGGGTTTGGTCACCCTGGCCATCTCCGCTATTGCGGCAACATTATCCGGGTCTTTAAAATGCTCAATGACGCCTGAGTTGTAAACGAGATCAAAAGTATTTTCCTTAAATGGGATCTCAAAAATGCTCCCGAGTACGGGGTTTTTACAATTTAAGCGGGCAAGGTTCAGGGCAGCTTGCGAGATATCAAGACCAACGGTTTCGTACTTTTTTGAGAGGGGGGAGAGGGTTTGACCGGTCCCGCACCCGGCTTCAAGAACAATGGATCTTTCGGGAAGTGCCAGTTCAATCTCCTGCATGAAATCGAGATACTTCAGACTGTAATCACTAACGATAAGGTTCTTTGTCCAGACCTTTTCCCAAACCTCTTGTCCCATCAGCCCGCCCTCATTTTGATGGTGAACATATTATGCTGTATTCTATATCCCCTTTAGGATCAGTATTTTTTAAAACTGACGTGAATTCAGAGTGGGTTAACGAGGCTTTTATGTTCTGCACGTGCAAAATTGTACAGAGCCCCCATGATATCTATTATATTTCCCCTATACAACGAGCGGGAGAACGTTATCCACTACAATACGGATCTTTTTCCGATAATTGATGATATTGCAGAAAAGACCGGTGAGAGATTTGAGTTTGTTTTTATTGATGATGGCAGTAAGGACGACACCGTTGAACAAATCAGGCTGATTGCTCGCAACAGGTCAGATGTAAAAGTGCTTATACACCAGAAAAACAGCGGAATGGGGACGGCGATACAAACGGGGATCGGATCCAGCCATGGCGACCTTATCATAACAATGGATGCCGATCTGACTTTCCGCCCGGTCGATGTCTTGAAACTCATAGAAAAATACCGTGAAACTGATGCGGACTGCATATCCGGTTCACCTTATCTCGAAAAAGGACTCATGGAGGAAGTAACACCTTTCCGGCTGTTGATGAGCAAATCCGTGAACTTCCTATACCGCATGCTCCTTTGGAGTGATATTACCTGCGTAAGCCCGATATTCCGCCTTTACCGGCGCAGCACACTCGCGGGGATGAAAATCTCGAGCAGGAATTTTGAGATCAACGCCGAGATTATCTCAAAGCTCCTAATCAGCGGGAAAAAAGTAGTGGAAGTTCCCGTCCCGCTCCTGAAAAGAAAGTATGGAGATTCAAAAATCAATGTAAAAAAAGAGATAAAAAATTATATCCTGCTACTCTGCAGGATTTTTAAAACAAAGTATCTCCACATGAAGTGGAATTAATCCCTGTTTTTAGTTTTTTCATCCTTTTTACTTGATAAAATAAAATAAAAGACCGGGTCGGTTACACATCACCTATATCTGACTCCGGGAAAAATACCATGTAACATGTTTGCGATCGTTCTTGGTACCCGACCTGAAATCATCAAGATGTCGCCGATTATCCGCTCGTGCCAGAAAAAGGGCGTGGAGTTCTTTGTCCTCCACACCGGACAGCACTATACTTATGAGATGGACCGGGTCTTCTTTGAGGAACTCAGCCTTCCCACCCCTGATTTTAATCTCGATATCGGTTCAAAAAGCCATGCGGAGCAGACGGGTCTTATCATGACCGGCATCGAGAGGATCCTTCAGAAAGAAAAACCGGAGGTGGTGCTCGTGCAGGGAGACACCAACACGGTCCTCGCCGGAACCCTCGCTGCATCCAAATGTTATGTGCGTGGGGATCGATCTTTACCAGTAAAAGTGGGACATGTAGAGGCAGGATTACGCAGTTTTGATCGGACCATGCCAGAAGAAGTGAACCGTGTTGTTGCAGACCATCTGTCAGACTATCTCTTTGCACCAACCGTTGTTGCCAAGCAAAATCTCCTGAATGAGGGAATTGCAAAGCAGAAAATCTCTGTTACCGGAAATACGATAGTTGATGCGGTTCTTGAAAATCTGGCACTCTCAAGAGATAGATCAGATGTGGTCCATGAGCTGGGACTTGTTACTGATGGCTATTTCCTTGTCACACTTCACCGTCAGGAAAACGTTGACAGTAAGAAACGATTCAAAGGAATTCTTGAAGGACTTGCCCGGATTCACGAGTCTTCCGGCTTGCCGCTTGTATTCCCGGTTCACCCCCGTACAGAAAAAATGATCAAGTCCTTCGGGCTAAAACTCAAGGGATTCCAGATGATTAAACCGCGAGGGTTTCTGGAATTTATTCAACTTGAATCGAATGCCCGCCTCGCCCTGACCGATTCCGGCGGTGTCCAGGAAGAGACCTGCATTCTCAAAGTTCCCTGTGTGACCATCCGAGACTCTACTGAGCGTCCGGAAACGGTCGATGTGGGGGCAAACATTATTGCCGGAATTGAACCACGGTCTATTATAAATGCAGCAGAGATAATGCTGGATAGGCCGCGCTCCTGGAAAAATCCTTTCGGCGATGGAAAAGCGGGCGATCGCATCGTTGATCTAATAAATTCGTAATAAAAAACAAAAATCGTGAAATATTTATCAACAGATCGTTTGGGGATGGAGATTGGTTCCCTCCCGGATTTTTTTCTAGCTATACAATTTCACAAAGTAATATTGAAAATTTAATTACCCGATATTATTGCCCTGATTTTTTTTATAATTCCATCGGGGGGGCGGATAATTACGTACATCAACAGGAGGAGGGCCAGGTATTGAAGCGTGAAGAACAACAATGTCAGATACCATTCTGCAGAACCCGCAGGGTTAGTATAATTAAGATTGGCATAATATTTTCCGAACATCAGGGGAAATTCAATATACGCAAAGACCTGGGTGACGTAGAATAATATAATTTTTACCAGATCATCAGCAACAAGCAGGGCAAGAAGCGGTGTAAACCAGACAAGGTATTGGGGGCTGTGAAATTTCGTGAAAAATACGAGCGAAAATATTGCACATAACAGAACTTTAAGCAGTGTTTTTGGCTCCCTCTCTTCACTGATGTAGGAAATATACAGCAGAAGGAGGAGTGCAACAGCCATTACCCCATACATGAACAGGGATACCAGACCTGACGAAATACCCAGATGAAGGACCTCGTTGAGGTTGGCATATAACGTGTATGTGGCAGTATTTACGTAAATTCCAAGACCCCCGCCTGTTGCAAAAATGTAGGACTGAATTACATTCGGGTTGATAATTGCAAGCGGGAGAATTAAAATGACACACAATACGAGGAAAATTTTTCCTGCGGACATGATTTCTGCTTTAAGAGAACGGGTTTTTGCATTATACAAGACAAAAAACGGCATTGCGATGACCGGGAATATTTTTGCAAAAAAGCCTAGCGCTGTGAAGAGGTATCCTCTCGTATTCATATTATAAACCGTAAATAGGACAGCCAACATGAGGAGACAGGTGGGGAACGCATCATATTTTGTCAGTACAAAATATGCGGTTGAAAACGCTGTTGCAAAGATCAGGCCGGCACAAAAGGCGGTCTTTTCATTCCATAATCTGAGACCAATAAAATAAATACAGAGGATTGTGACAATGTCGCAAAGCACCATCAGGATCTGAAATGAATAAACGAATGCCATCGCATTCTGGAGTAGTAGTGCCGGTATGAGGGCTATTGTGATGGGAACAAAAATCAGGATGGGGTAATCAAAGTTGTAATTAATATAGGGCAGCTGGCCCTGAACCAACTTTATCGCATGCTCAAAATAAAACCCTATGTCGAAAAGATCAATAAAGGAGTGAAATATCGAGGTTGTTGCAAATATGACAATGAATTTTGTCAAGAGTGAGACAAGGAATAAAATCAGCAGATGGCGCTTGACGGTCCGAAGATCTACATTTTTAAACTCAACATTCAGAAAACACAACGTGCCCTCCCCCTTTTTTACCCTTTTTTCGGGGAGTGAAACGTCAAATTTATTTTTTTTTCCCATACTGAAAATCTCCGTTAATCATTAATTATTGAAGATGCGTGTTTGTAGCCATCCCAGAAATACTCTCGGAAATTGTCTTGATAATAAACACATGAAAAATCAATATTTAATTATTTCCTTGTCCAGGTCATTCTCCTGTTAATAAGGAAGTTCCAGACAAATCCAACCAGTATTCCGATGATGTTTGCAATCCTGTAATCAATTCCCATCATATATGCTAAGACGTTAAGAATTCCAAAATTTATGACCGCTCCTCCGGCAGAAACAATCTGGAATGAGATAAGTCTGTGCCACCTGCTGGATATTTTTTGCGGTTGTCCGCCAGATTTGAATGTCCAGAGATCGTTCCACAAAAAATTATTCAGTATCGCAAATTCGATTGCGAACAAACTGGCAACTGGAAGGGGAAATCCGGCAAATTCCTTAAGGAAAATGAGGATCCCCTGGTTGACAATAATGCCAGAAATCCCAACAAGCCCGAACTTAAAAACCCGTTTCCACTCCCTCCAAGCCGCACTCTGGTGATGCAAAAAAGAAAAGAGCGTTATATCGATAACCTGCTGAGCATACTCAATAATAGTTTTGAGTTTTAGCTTGCTCGAACCGATCTCCCGATCAACAAATTCAAAAGGAATTTCCTTGTCCATTTCCCAGGTTCCCTTACCAAGCACTTCAAGCAGGATTTTATAGCCCCGGGGTTTCAGGGGTGCTTTTTCCACAACACTTTTTCGGACTGCAAAAAAACCACTTACCGGATCCGAGACATCGGGGAAAAGCAGTCTTCCTAAAAACGTTGCTCCGAGCGAGATTACCCGGCGTTTGAGAGGCCATTTTTTTATCCCGCCTCCTTCCATGTACCTGCTCCCGATGACAATATCATTTCCTGCCAGGATCTCATGGTACATAACGGGAATGTGTGCGGGGGGATGTGAAAGATCTGCATCTATTACGATTAGTATATCCGATGATGCGTGAACAAATCCATCCGCCACGGATTGTGAGAGTCCGTGATCTGCCAGACGAACGAGAATATTTACGTTCGGTTTTGTTTTTTTAATTTCATTAACAATTGAGATCGTCCTATCAGGAGAATTATCATCAACGACAAGGATCTCCCCATTGAGATTGTTCTGCCTGAAAACCGCATCTACTTCAGTGACGATATTCCGGATATTTGCCTCTTCTTTATAGGTTGGGATGATTACCGTAAGGTCATACATGGCGATTCACATGGGGGCAGTTACGCTGAGACAAAAAGATAGATTCCGGTGTTCTGCCCGAGAGGTTTTGTGTTCTCTTTTAACCATGCAATCGCATCGCCGTCAGGATTTGCCGCACTGATATCTCCGGTGACAACGAAGTACGCGGAATTATTACCTTTACCTGCATTAATCGCATCAAGATCTCTTGCAGTAGAGACACCAAACTCGAACGTCTGATCTGATGCATTTGAATAATAATAATTGAGTGGTTGGGAAACATAGCCCGGTACTACAACAACAAGATCGCCGGGTTTAGTCATCTGCTGAATTTGGCCGGAAAAACCTCTCCAGTCCTCTTTTGAGTATCCGGAATAATAACTCATGAAAAATGGTGTAGTGACGCTGATCAGGACGAGCACAGCCATGAATCCATACACAACCCCGCGGTTGTTTATAATACGGTAGAACATTTTGTACGATATAGCAACACCGATAAAAAAAACAGTGTTAAAAAAGATCAGGTAGCGGGGAACCATCGGCATTTTGTAGGAAAGAATGAAGCTGATGACAAAGGTAAGAATGGTGAGTGCCACTAAAAAGATTCCTTTGTTTTTATCGGTGAGAAATGCCTGGATAATACCGATTATAAAGAGGATGAGGAGGAAAACCATCGAGATATCAGAAAAGCCGGATAACTGTTTGAACGTTTCACTGATGATTCCCAGACCCTGGATCCCGAAAGCCGGTGCGGTGGATGTCCGGGATGCGAAAAGTTGGATCGCCAGCAGAATGAGAGGGAAACAGAGAACGACAAACAAAACAATGGATACAGCAATCATTTTGAGATTTTGTAGATTTTTCTGGAAATTTCCGATCTGAAGGAAAAGTGCATAGAGGATAAGTGAGGCAATAATGACAAACGAATAGAAGTGAGACCAGAACGCAAGCGCGGAGAGTATGCCAAAAAGGGCCCAGTTTTTCAGGTCATTCGTTTTGAGGGCTTTGAAATAAAAGACCAGTGCAAATGCCACAAAAAAGAGCATCATTGAATATGCCCGGGCCTCCTGTGAATAGAAGATCAGGAATGGTGAAAATGCAAACGCTGCTGCGGCAATAATTCCGACATTGCGATCCATGAATTCTTTTCCAGCAAAATAGATCAGCGGGATGGTCAGTACCCCAAGGAGAGCTGGGATAAACCTGAGAATTAACTCGTTATTACCAAACACCAGCATAAAATGTTCCAGCCAGTAAAACAGAGGTGGATTAAACTCCCCTCCAGCAGTTGCCTGCCAGATGCCGGAAACTGACATAACAGCAAACGTGTTCGTCGATGCTTCATCAAGCCACAGTGAATTGAATCCCAGATTATAAAACCGGAGGAAAAAACCAATGACGGTTAATACGACAAGAGACTCTACGTAACGGCTGTGAGTGATAACCGATTTGACATTTTCAATATTGATATCCCGAAACGACCGGATCGGGGAGATGTAATCCCCGTCAAGATTACATTCATTATCTCCACCCGGTTTTTTTTCTTTTCCCCGATCCTCGCGTTTCTTTGCCATTACAATCAGGTACTATTTCGTAAATATTCGGATATAGATTGTTGCATCTCTGTTCTATTCAGAGAGCATTCCGCTAACGAGATGTTTGTGATATCTGCTTTAAAGTGATTAGGTATCTGGAAAATTCAGAGATCGCTTTTGCCTATAAGCGGGGATTTGACGGATTCCAGTAAGTCTGTGGTTGTGGAGACGACCTTTGCAGATTCTTCAAGCATCAGGTTTACCTGTTCGTGTAAGCCAGCCCTGCGGAAATCCGTGCGAACCGCAATCACCGGTTTGTTGTGTGCATACGCATACCCCATCTCCCATGCAGTACCGGAATCCGCATCTGCCCCATCGATAACTGCAACAACGAGATCTGCTTTGTCGAGATCTGCTTTGTTTTTAATGAAGATCCGCGCCTGCTCCCGTTTCATCCTTGTATCTGTGTCATCACCCGCTTCCTGGGGAAGGATGACTTCAAACAGATGTTTCCTCAGCAATACCGCTAAAGAAATATTATAGGTGCGTTCAGCTTCAGAGAAAAGAGGGGCGGCAAGATATATCCGGTACCTTGCAAATGTTGCCACGTCTATTGCGCAGATATCGGGAAACCGAGCAAGAAACACCCCCCGTCCCATTCGTTTTGGGGGTTGTTGATCCTCACTCCCATAATAGGTACTGGTCACTCCGCATGTCGGAGAGGAGTTGACACCAAGAATGCAGAGGGGCAGACCGCGATCATCAATGATGTCCCGCACTTGTTGTTCAAGCGTATCCATCAGGTTGGAAAATGCCGGTGTGTTCAACCGTTCAAGAAATGTCCCGGGTTTCCTGTCAGAACCGAGGTATAACGTCTCCGGACAGGGAAGCGGCACCAGTTCAATATCAAAGGTTTTGCAGCGTGCGATTGCTTGTTCGAACAATGCGAGGTCCGAGTTCTTTGTAATACCCGTAGCCCGGAGTTCCGGATGGAGAATGCAAGGGCTGCAGAGCACGTACATTGATACAGTGTGTGCACGCATGGATGATCAATGATACCCCTGTATGCCTACCGGGACAACAGCTGTGATCCCCGTAAGTGCACGGTCAAAAAACTTGAAAAGGCGGGATTTTTAAAAATATTTACCAAAATATCCCAGATCCCGCGAAACACCCTCCTGCTCGATCCCACTGCTGAACAGGCACTCTCTCCTGCAGACAGGTTCGTGAGATCTATCACTGTACTCGACTGTTCGTGGGTGGTGCTGGATACAGGCTCTGTCCGTTCATGGCGCATCCGCAGGGCACTACCATTCCTGATGGCGGCAAATCCCGTCAACTTCGGCAAACCCTGCGTGCTTTCCTCGATCGAGGCCCTCGCTGCAACATTATATATTCTTGGAGAGAAAGATCGGGCTGCAACCGTTCTCTCAAAGGTGAACTGGGGAATCCGTTTCATAGAAGTGAACCAAGAGCCGCTTGATCTCTATGCAAATGCCAAGGATAGCACAGAAGTGGTCAAAATTCAGGCGCTCTACATAGACTGAACGACAGATGGGTATGATAAAAAGGATTTTTCATTTTTTTGAATTCCTCAGTTTGAGATCATTATACAATGCCCCTTACAACAATATGGGCACCATAAGCGAGTGTTGCAAGGGGTTTGCAAGAGGACCGTTTTTGAATTATTGGGTAAAATCAGTGATTGATTTGTTTTCGTGGTAAATTTCAGATTGGCCGCGAAACGTTCCGCATAGTTTTTTCTGTACCAGCGTCAAGTAGGATTGTATGATCAAGGTTGCCATCAACGGTTATGGTACAATCGGCAAGCGTGTTGCCGATGCGGTCGCTGCCCAGAAGGATATGAAAGTGATCGGTGTCTCAAAGACCCGCCCCAACGCCGAGGCCTTTGTTGCAAAACAACGGGGATATCCTCTCTATATTGCCGATCTCTCCAAGAAAGCTGCTTTTGAAAAAGCCGGCCTTACTGTTGCAGGGTCCGTCGAAGATATGTGTAAAGCCGCTGACATCATCGTCGATGCAACACCAGGGGATGTCGGGGCAACGAACAAGCCCCTTTACGAGAAACTAGGTAAAAAGGCACTCTGGCAGGGTGGAGAAGAGCATGAGATTGCCGGATTCTCGTTCAATTCATCCTGCAACTACAAGGATGCAATCGGCAGGCAGTTTGTCAGAGTCGTCTCTTGTAATACAACAGGGCTCTGCCGGATTATCCATGCAATTGATAAAGAATACGGTGTCGCTCACGTACACGCGATCATGGTTCGCCGCGGTTCCGACCCCGGTGAGATCAAAAAAGGACCGATCGATGCGATTGTTCTGGATCCCGTAAGTGTTCCCAGCCACCACGGCCCGGATGTTCTGTCAGTGCTTCCCCATATTTCGATTGTTACCATGGCTATGATCGTGCCAACCACGATGATGCACATGCATGCGATCCGGATTACCACAAAAAAAGAGGTATCGAGAGATCGGGTCATAGAACTGGTTAAAAACCATCCCAGAATGGGCCTGATTAAAAAGACTGCGGGGATCAGGAGCACTGCAGAGCTCAAGGAGTTTGCAATGGATCTGGGAAGACCACGTTCCGACCTGTACGAGAACTGCATCTTTGAAGAATCGATCTACGCAAACAAAACCGATCTCTGCTTCTTCCAGGCAATCCACCAGGAGGCAGATGTCGTAGTTGAGAACATCGATGCAATCCGCGCGATGATGGGCGGGCAGAAAGATGCTGCAGCGTCAATAAAAACAACCAACGATGCGCTCGGGTTTATTCCGATCCAGAACAACCATTAACACCCTTTATCACCCATTCTTTTCAATGGACGCGTACGAACGGGTTACCCGCAACACAGTCGAGATCGTAACAGAAGACGATCTCCGTTCGCTACTTAACAAACCCACAAAAAAGGTCTATGCAGGATACGAACCCAGTGGCGAGATCCATCTTGGCCACCTGGTTACGGTCAACAAACTCGTGGATCTCCAGGCAGCCGGATTTGAAGTTGTTGTACTGCTTGCTGATGTGCATGCATTCTTAAACCGCAAAGGGACCATGGAGAAAGTGCGGGAACTTGCCGATTATAACCGCCGCTGTTTCGAAGGGCTCGGATTAAAAAATATCCAGTACGTGCTGGGATCTGATCTTCAGCTCAACCGGGACTACGAGCTGCTTGTGCTCCAGCTCTCGCAGCAGATCACCCTCAACCGTGCAACACGCAGTATGGATGAAGTGGGGCGGCAGATGGATCATCCCACCGTATCCCAGATGATCTATCCTATCATGCAGATGGCCGATATCGCGATGCTTGGCGCAGATGCAGCAGTAGGTGGTATTGATCAGCGTAAAATCCACATGCTTGCACGAGAGCACCTGGTCAACTTCGGCTACGCTGCACCTGTCTGCATACACACGCCAATCCTGAATGGGATCGATGGAAAGAAGATGTCCTCTTCACAGGGAAATTATATCTCTGTTGCAGACACGGAAGAGGAGATAAAAAAGAAGTGCCAGAAGGCATTCTGTCCACCGGAAATTCCTGAGAACCCGGTGCTCCAGATCTTCCAGCACCACATCTTCCCGCGCCTTTCCGAGATCACCATTAAACGGCTGGAAAAATTCGGGGGAGACCGGACGTTTTCAGGTTACATGGATCTGGAAACTGCCTATGGCAAAGGTGAAGTGCACCCGATGGATCTCAAGAAAACATGTGGCGAATCCCTTATCGAAATCCTTGCACCCGTACGGGACTATATCAAATAATAGTCCCAAAAATCAGGACTGTGATCAACTGTGGATCTGGATAAAAAAGAGGATAAGTTCGATCAGCGCCTCGAAGAAATGGGTATCCGTATCAAGGATGCAAACATGTTCAAAGTGCGGGAGGATGTCTTTGACGAGGTCACTCTCCTGGCACTCTATAAACTTGTACATAAAAAATGGTTATCGGTAATCGGTGGATCGATCAGCACCGGGAAAGAGGCAAATGTATTTTACGGCGAGCGGGATGATACAGCAATCGCCATTAAGATCTACCGGATCCGCACAGCGAATTTTACCACAATGAGTTCCTATGTCACTGGTGACCGCAGGTTTTCACACGTAAAAAAAGCAAAAAAAGATCTCATCTTTGCATGGACCAGAAAGGAATTTTCAAACCTGGTAAGGGCGAGGGATGCGGGTGTTGCTGTCCCTGAACCACTTGTATGGGACAGGAATATCCTGATTATGTCGTTTTTAGGGGAAGGTGAGATTGCTTACCCACAACTGAGGAATGTCACAATGGAAGATCCTGCAGAGATTTATGAGACAATTGTCAGCACCATCGATATCCTGTACAACAAAGCGGAGCTGGTGCATGCAGATCTCAGCGAGTTCAATATTTTATACGGTGACAAACCCTATTTCATAGATATGGGGCAATCGGTCACTCGCGATCATCCTCGTGCACTCCAGTTTTTAATGCGAGACATTCGTAATATCAACCGGTATTTTAAAAACCGATGTGATGTTCGTAAGGATGTTGACCTGTTTAATGCAGTCACCGGACTGAATGCTGCCGAACCATGATAACTGTTGACTGCCAATGGATGAGTGTCGCAACGTTATGCAATTGAAATTATAACAAAACCAAGGTGAAACAAACATGATGCAGGAAGTCAAAATTGCCGGAAGCAGGGTGGGTGTCCTCATTGGAAAGGGCGGCGCAACCAAGAGAGAGCTCGAGGCCAAAACCCACGCCACCATTACCATAGACAGCAAAGAGGGGATTGTAAAAGTTGAAGGTACCGAAGAGCACACGATCTCCGTTCTCCGGGCTGTCGAGATCATCAATGCCATCAACTGCGGGTTCTCCCCGGAACGGGCATTTGAGATGATCGAGGACGAAGATCTATTGCTTGAAGTCATCGATCTGTCGGGAATGGCGGAAGGGCCACGCCAGTTAGATCGGCTTAGGGGCCGAATTATTGGCAAAGATGGAAGAGCACGGGAACAGATCGAAGATATGACCGATGTGGAGATATCGGTATTTGGTAAGACCGTAGCCCTGATAGGATATCCCGAGCAGCTCAAAACCGCCCGTGCTGCTGTTGATATGCTAATTGAGGGTGTGCCTCATGAGAACGTCTTTGCCTTCCTTGACCGGAAAAAGAAAGAGGCAAAACAGGATATGATCAGTTATTATTATTGAGCGTTGTAATAACAGAAAATCCTGCAACAATATTTATGTTTTTGCTGATTTTCCACTGGAGAATAACTACGGAAAAAAGACTTAATTTTTTAAAATATCTAAAATACGTGATTATTTCAGTGGAATTAAAGGGGTTTAGGTTTAGGGATTTGACATGCTGATCCATGAACTTCCGATTCCGGCAAGCCTTAAACAGCAATACACACAGGCAGGTATTTCTGAGCTCTATCCCCCCCAGGCTGAATGTGTGGAGCGCGGCATCCTTGCAGGAAAAAACCTGCTCGTTGCGATCCCTACTGCAAGCGGAAAGACCCTGATTGCCGAGATGGCGATGCACTACCATATCGCTCATGGTGGAAAATGCCTTTATATTGTCCCCTTAAAAGCACTCGCAAGCGAGAAATATGATGAATTCGGCAACAAAGGTGTCCGAGTCGGTATATCAACGGGGGATCTTGACCGGCGCGATGATCTGCTGGGAAAAAATGATATTATCGTTGCTACAAGCGAGAAGGTGGATTCCCTTCTCCGCAACAGCGCACGCTGGATCAGCGATATCACTCTGCTTGTTGTGGATGAGGTTCACCTGATTGACTCTGATAGCAGGGGACCAACGCTTGAAGTGGTGATCGCTAAAATGCGGTCCCGCAATCCCGCTATGCAGGTTATCGGGCTTTCTGCCACAATCGGTAATCCAAAAACACTTGCCGACTGGTTGGATGCCGAACTGGTCACCAGCGACTGGCGCCCGGTCGATCTGCGTCAAGGGGTCTTCTGCAACAACCGCATCCATTTCAAGGACAGGGAACGCGCAGTAAAACAGATCTCAAAGAATTTTGATGACCTCAACCTCTGCCTTGATACCATCGAAGAGGGCGGGCAGTGTCTTGTCTTCGTCTCTTCCCGCCGTAATGCTGAGGCTTTCGCAAAACGGGCTGCCGGTGCAATAAAAAGTGAAGAAGCCGCACTTGCTGCCTATGCAGAAAAGCTCAGTAAAAGTGCTGAGACAGAGATGGTCAAAACACTGGCAGCCTGTGTGGCAAAAGGCGCTGCCTTCCATCATGCCGGATTGAGCCGCCCCGAACGTTCGATTGTGGAAGAGGGGTTCCGGAAAGGCCTGATCAAAAGTATCTCCTCCACACCAACCCTAGCTGCGGGTCTTAACCTCCCTGCACGTCGGGTGATCATCCGGGATTTCCTGCGATTTTCTGCCGGTGAGGGGATGCAGCCTATTCCGGCCAGTGAATACCACCAGATGGCAGGGAGGGCTGGCCGCCCACGACTCGATCCGTACGGAGAGGCAGTGCTGATTGCAAAGGATGAAGGGCAGATCGAAGAGCTCTTCGATCGGTATATCGATGCGCCTGCAGAAAAGATCCATTCCAAAATTGCTGAACCTAATGCACTCTATACCCATGTGCTGTCCCTTATTGCATCGGGTTTTGCCGCCACGAGAGTGGAACTTGCCGAATTTATGGACCGCACTTTTTACGTCCATGAACATCGGCAAGGCCGGCTTATGAAGAAAGCAGTAGATGCGGCTCTTGTCTTTCTCGTGTCATCAGAAATGGTTGTGGAGGTGGGAGAACATCTTGGAGCCACAGAATTCGGCGGAATGGTCTCCCGGTTGTATATCGATCCCCGCAGCGCCGCGCTTATTGTCGGTGCACTCCGGAAAAACGCTGATTACGCAGATCTCGGGGTTCTCCAGGTTATCTGCAGTACTCCCGATATGCCAAAGCTCTATGCCAGAAACACCGATATTCCCGCACTTGATCGCATGACGGAGGCACATGCCGGTGAACTCTGGCTTGAATTCCCGCTGGATGATGAGGAGGCTGAACCCTATTACCGGACACTTAAGACTGCCATGCTCCTTTCAGACTGGGCGGATGAACTTCCTGATGCAAAGATCTGCGAGCGGTATTCCGTGGGGCCTGGTGATCTCTACGGTATGGTAGAAAGCGTGAACTGGCTGCTGCACGCTACTGTTGAACTGGCAAGAATGTTTGCACCCTCTGTCCACCCGAAGATCAGAGAATATGAGATCTGCATGAAAAACGGGATCCGGCGTGAACTGCTACCCCTCGTGAAACTGCGCGGGATCGGGCGCATCCGTGCACGACGTCTCTTCAATAATAGCATACCTTCACCGGAGGCTCTGGATGCTGCTGGGATTGAGAACGTGACAAAGATTCTTGGGCGGGGAATTGCAGAACAGCTTTTTACGCAACTAGGTAAATCCAGGCGTGTTGCACCGGGAGAAATGGATGGAGGTGCTGTACGTGGACAGTCAACACTCTCAAAATTCGGGTGATCATATGACGGGGAAAAAAGTAACTGCAGAATCAGATGGTATACACAAGGTGTGCTGCGATACGAAGACGAGTGCACTCTTTATCCATCAGGGCAGTACGTATGATATACGTGCGGCTATCAGCACAATTGAAGATCGTGCCGCATTTCTCCACACAATCCGGACTATTGCAGAAACCCATGAAACCCATATCATCTGTTTTAATGCTGACATGCTGGCCGGAATACCACACGCTCATGTTGCGTTGTCTCATGCAGTACGATCTTATGAGAGGGGAGTGATGGTCTCCAACACCCTTGAGATGGAGGCGCTCTTGTATGCTGCAGGTTCCCGCCAGTGCTCACTGGCTGCACCGTTTGGAGTTCACGAAGGAGAGAACCACCTGTACGTCTGCTGCTATCCAACCTCGGACGGAGTATGGGGGGCGCTCGCCCCTGTAATTCGTATCGTTAATGACCCCTGGAGCTGTATTGATTCTCAAAAACTGGCATTTCTTATGGATTTATTTGGTATAACTCCTGATGAACTTGCCACAACTGAAAGAGCCCGAATCATTGATCTCGTTCTCGAACGCATCGCGCTGTTGGACGTGTATCGGTAACAGGTTCATACGGGAATACCGATAGTCAATACACATCCAGAAAATGTTGCGGTATGATATTGTTACATATGGTGAGGATTTGCAATATTACCTGTTTGCATGAGAGAGAATGTGAGTAATCTCCGGGAGGATCAGCTCTTTTGTTGCGAGCGTCACAGCTGGTGTTGATCCGGGGATGCAGAAAACAACCTTTCCATCGATAACACCGGCAATTGCCCGGGAGAGCATTGATGATGTGCCAATCTCCTGAAGACTTTTCATACGGAAGAACTCCCCAAATCCATCAATTTTTTTGTGAAGTAATGGTGAGATGGCTTCAATAGTACAATCATCATGGGTAAGACCGGTTCCCCCATTGATGATAATGCAATTGGCAGTCTTCATTGCAATATAGAGCTCGTTGCGGATTGCTTCGATCCGGTCAGTAACAATTGCATAGTGACTAATAGGAATGCCGGTTGTTGTGAGCAGGGTTGATATTGCCGCTCCACTGGAATCATTTTCCTGCTTTCTTGTACTGGATACTGTGATAATAGCAGCAGAAATCTGGATGTGTTGTATGTGATTTTGATTCATGTTAATAATTGTTCAGTTAATTAAGCATTAATAAAATTCTCAGGATTACCATAGCAGATTCTTTTTATTCCAGAGGCTCCCCCCTTTACTTCCAGTGGAAATAGTATTGGGGGGTATCGTTCATTTTATTGATTTTATTCATTTACAATGAAAACAGACATGATGCTGGTGAGCCACAAGCCTGCAAAATGAAAATTGCCGGGGGCATTTTCATATTAAATTGTCCTATAAGATATTGCAATAGCTATTTCGATGACTATATATATTAATAATTAAATATATTAAAATGGCTGTTTTTATTGTACTAAAAAATATCAGAGGGTATTTTTTTAAAAGTTCCACACGAAGTAAAGGGGTCTCCCCCCAATGAAAGAAACACTCCAAAATCTCATGAATATTCAAAAAATACCTATAAAACACATTTTTTATAAAAAACACCTATCATAAAAACCAGAGAAAAATAATAAAAATCGAATCTCAAGTTTAAGCCACATTTAGTGTTTTAAGGGTTATATAGCAATATTTCCAATGGAAGTAATGGGGTATATAAATAAGATATACCGATCGTTTTTTAGGGTATTCGCACCAATTCTCTGCACTACAGTGTGACCATGCCCGAAACAGAAGACCCGTCAACGGGACTATTTAAAAAATATCTCACCAACAACCGGATATTTAAGGATCGTGAGGTGCTCCGACATTCTTACCGACCTCAGATTCTCCCCCATAGAAAACCGCAAATTGAGGAGGTGGCATCAATCCTTGCACCATCACTGAGAAATGAAACCCCTTCAAATATCCTGATTTATGGGAAAACCGGCACCGGTAAGACCGCATGTGTCCGATATGTCGGAACGGAGCTGGAAAAGGCAAGCAGCAAGATGGGACCAATCTGCCGCCTTGTACATCTGAACTGTGAAGTGATTGATACCCAATACAGGGTGCTTGCCCAGATTGCCAAGAGTCTTGACGTGTCTGAAGAACTGGGAAGCGATAAAACACGTACACATATACCTATGACCGGGTGGCCTACCGATCAGGTATATGCGGAGCTCAAAAATCAGCTGGAAGCCAGTGGTGGTGTGCTGGTAATAGTGCTTGACGAGATCGACAAACTGGTAAAAAAGAGTGGCGATGATACCCTCTACAATCTTACCCGGATCAATTCCGATCTTAAAAATTCCAAAGTCAGTATTATCGGGATCTCAAACGACCTCAGCTTCAAGGATTTCCTGGATCCCCGCGTTCTCTCCTCGCTCTCTGAAGAAGAGATTGTGTTTCCCCCCTATAATGCACCACAACTGGTGGATATTCTTGCACAACGTGCTGATGGAGCATTTATTGCAGGAGCCCTTGCGGAAGGTGTTATCCCCCTGTGTTCAGCGCTTGCGGCGCAGGAACATGGAGATGCCCGCAGGGCGCTTGACCTGTTCAGGATCTCCGGGGAACTTGCAGATCGCGATGAATCCTCGCAGGTTACTGAGGAACACGTCAAACAGGCGCAGGCAAAAATTGAGACCGATAGCATGATTGAATGCATTGCAACGCTGCCAACCCAGAGCAAGCTGATCCTCTTCTCCATGCTGGTCTTAGAAAAACTGGGTCAGAATATCTTTACGAGCGGGGAAGTCTCACGCATATACCAGGATATTGCACCGACTATTCAGCTCGATGTGCTTACCCACCGCAGGATCACCGATCTGATCTCCGAGTTGAATATGCTCGGAGTGATCAACACCCGGGTTGTGAGCCGCGGACGATATGGCAGGACAAAAGAGATGTGGTTTGACTCCAACACGGACAAGATCCGCGAAGTTGTCTTAAAGGATACACGTCTCAACGGGCTTAAGGATCTTGATGTATCCCAGATGGAAGCGAAGTGGTTGAAGACTTGGTTCAGGTGATTATGGATGGATGAAAAAGATCTCGAACTCCTCCGGATTCTTGAGGAGAACAGCCGGCTCTCGGCAGATGAAATTGCGATCATGACAAACCTCTCAACAGCCGATGTCGAGAGTCGTGTTCACGCACTCGAAGCTGCTCAGGTAATAAAACGGTACTCCACCGTCATCAACTGGGAACGGGCAGGAAACGGTGAGGTCTCAGCCATCATTGAATTGAAAGTCAGTCCTGAACGCGACTTTGGCTACGACAGGATCGCAGAACGCCTCTCCCGGTTCCGGCAGGTCAAGACTCTGCGGCTTATGACAGGTACCTATGATCTCCAGCTTGTTGTCACAGGAAAGAATATGCAGGAGGTTTCGCGGTTTGTATCGGAACATGTCGCTCCCATGGACCGGATCCGCGAGACTGCCACGCATATCATCATGAAGTCGTATAAGGAGAACGGTCACACGCTCTTTGAGCAGCAGGAGTCAGAGCGCCTCCCCTATTCATTCTGAGGTTGAGCAATGCGCAACTTTGTTTCAGAACGTGCAAAAATAATCCCTCCATCCGGCATAAGGAAATTTTTTGACCTAGCCCTGACAATGGACAACGTGATATCGCTAGGTGTAGGTGAACCGGATTTCCGGACACCCTGGAACATCTGCGAATCGAGTATCTACTCCATCGAGCAGGGGACGACATCATATACATCCAACAAGGGTCTCCAGTCACTCAGGGATGCATTGTCCCGGTACCTTGGGCAGCACTACCACCTCCCGTACACCAGTAATGATGAGATCATCATCACCAGCGGCGTATCCGAGGCACTCGATATTGCGATACGCTCTGTCGTTGACCCGGGCGACGAGGTGGCTATTGCCCAGCCCAGTTATGTCTCTTATGCACCCTGTGTAACACTTTCCGGTGGAAAGCCGGTCCCGGTCCGGTGCACGGAAAAAGATCATTTCAAGCTCAACCCTGATGCCCTGCAGGAACAGATCACGCCAAAAACCAAGGCCCTGATTATCAACTTCCCCAATAACCCGACCGGTGCGGTGATGAACGAGAGCGACCTGAAAGAGATCGCTGATATCGTCATAGATAAGGATATACTGCTGATCAGCGACGAGGTCTATGCAGAGCTGACGTATGACAGCACCCATGTAGCGGCAGCAACGGTCAGTGATCTCTGGGAGAGGACGATCACGCTCAATGGCTTTTCGAAGGCGTACGCAATGACCGGATGGCGTATCGGATACCTGTGTGCCCCCAAGGAGCTCTGTGATGCAGCGCTCAAGATCCACCAGTATATTATGCTCTGTGCCCCGGTGATGGGTCAGGTGGGGGCACTTGAAGCGCTCCGGTCCGCTGAAGAGGATAAGAACAGCATGGTCAACGAGTACCGCCTCCGGCGCAACATGTTTGTGGCAGGTTTAAATCGGATCGGCCTGACCTGTCACGTTCCCGAAGGAGCGTTTTATGCGTTCCCCTCCGTGAAAGGAACCGGCCTTTCCGACGTGGAATTTGCCGAACGACTGCTCAAGGAGCAGAAAGTAGCAGTTGTTCCGGGCAGTGTTTTTGGTGAGGGCGGTGAAGATCATCTCCGGTGTGCCTATGCGGTCTCCAGGAAAGATCTGTCAGAAGCACTGGGCAGGATGGAGACTTTTATCCAAGGTCTCTGATCCGCTCTCTCTATCTGAATCTCTCACTTTTTTTTCTTGCCGATAACCGGTACAGGGAGATAAGGGATAGTTTATTTTGCACTTCAACCTATACTACATGAAACTAATATGAGCTGCACTATCATCGTTGGTGGATTTTTTGGGGATGAAGGTAAGGGCAAGATCGTTGCCCACATTGCTTTTCAGGATAAACCCGCAATCATCTCCCGCGGCGGTGTGGGTCCGAATGCAGGACACACTGTCCAGGTCGGAGACCGTGAATATGGCGTCCGAATGGTCCCGTCCGGTTTTGTCTATAAGGATGCAAAACTCTGTATCGGGAGCGGCGTTCTCGTTGATCCCAGAGTCCTGAAGTTCGAAGTTGACACTCTCGGTGTTAAAGGCCGGGTCTTTGTTGACAAGCGCTGCGGGATCATCACAGAAGATCATATCGCACGCGATAAGGGAAGCGACCACCTGTCAAAGAAGATCGGGAGCACAGGATCCGGATGCGGACCTGCGAATTCCGACCGGGTCATGCGGGTTTCCCCCCAAGCGAAGGATGTGCCTGAGCTTGCTGAATACCTGCTCGATGTCCCCATGGCTATTGACGAAGAGCTGAAAAAGGGCAGCAATATCCTGCTGGAAGGCACGCAGGGTTTTGGGATCTCCCTCTATTACGGAACCTATCCGTTTGTGACCAGCAAAGACACCTCTGCCTCCCAGATTGCGGCAGATAACGGTGTCGGGCCGACAAAGATCGATGATGTGGTCGTGGTCTTCAAGGCTTATCCCACCCGCGTCGGGGAAGGCCCGTTCAGCACCGAGATGTCGTTTGAGAAATCCGATGGGATGGGGATCAAGGAGTTCGGGACTGTCACTCACCGTAAGCGCCGTATTGGCGTATGGGACGGGGAAATGGCAAAGTACTCGGCCATGATTAACGGGTGCACGCAGGCTGCGATCACCGGCATCGATCGTGTGGACAAAGATTGCTTTGGCGTCAGGGAGTATGCAAAGTTGTCCAAGAAGGCAAAGGACTTCATAAAACAGGCCGAAGATGACATTGGCTGTGCTGTAGCCCTGATCTCTACCGGCCCTGAGGTCACCCAGATTATTGATCTAAGGAATGAGCTGTAATGAGACGTTCCCTGATGGATATTCTCTGCTGCCCCGTTTGCAAGGGAGATCTGGTCTTATCGGTCATCAAAGAGGACGATAAAGAGATCCTGGAAGGCGGACTGCATTGTGCTGCATGCCGGGTGGACTATCCCATCAATGAAGGCATCCCCAATCTCCTGCCCCAGACTCACCAGGAATAACAGGTGGAGGTATGAACTTCCCGTTACCCTTTTTTGTACTGATTTCCGTAGGTACCGAGGGTAATGATACCTGTACAGAAATATATCTTAATCGCAGTGGGATCAATTCGATCGACCTGCCAAGGGGAAAGATTCAAGCATTAACCGGCAACAATCTGCGGATAAAATTCGTAAACCGCGGGGCGCCGATTCACATTACCGCAACTTCTGCAAATGCCAGCATGTACACCGATTTTTTTCACGAGAACATGTATGTTGTCGATGAATCGGTGCTGACGATTCCCCTGTTTCCTGATATCCAGGAAGGATTCTTTAATCTAGAAATTATTGCAGGATACGGCGTGATGAAAACAACTGCCCGTGTGGATGTGGTCCATCCGCCACAAAACGCACCGGTCATCCCGGAGGAATCACCCATCCAGCCGGTTGCCCGCGGTCGTCCTCATCTCCTGATGGTCATGATGGGAATTGCACTTATTCTCTATACTGCCTGGCTCTATACCACTATTGAACTGTTAAATATCGCCTCGTTTATCATTCTCATCGTTGGCGCACTTTACACATGGTACCGTCAGCGATAGCATCAGTGGCTATAGTCCTTTTTGCCGCGCTTCTTGTAGACCGGCTGATCGGGGATCCCCATTCAGCCTGGCACCCCGTTGCACTTCTCGGCCGGTTTATCGGCTGGTGGGGAAAACCAGAATACTATTCTCCCAATATCCAGCGATTTACCGGAGTACTTCTCTGGCTGGTGACCGTTGTCCTCTTTGCGGCTCCGTTTTATTGCTTTGCGGCTGTCGCACCGTGGTACTGGTACCTGGTTGTCGCCCCATTCCTGCTGAAGTGCTGTTTTGCAGGGAGATCTCTTGAGGAGCATACGCTTGCTGTCGTGGATGCCCTTAAGGGTGGCATAGAGACCGGGCGTGAAAAGGTCAAGATGCTGGTCTCCCGCAGTACTGCAGATCTTGACCGCGAACACATCCTCTCTGCCGGTTATGAATCCATGACGGAAAACCTCACTGACAGCATTATCTCACCGCTCTTTTTCTTTTGCCTGTTCGGCATAACCGGGGCTGCAGTCTTTCGTGCAGTCAATACCATGGATGCGATGCTGGGATACCGCGACGAACGTGAGCGTATCGGGTGGTGTGCAGCCCGGATGGATGATATCCTCAATTATATTCCGGCCCGGATCACGGTTCTTCTGCTCCTGCTACACTTTCTCCAGCGGGGACGTATTTCCCCTGCCCTCAGGATTATGCGGCGGGATGGCAGGAACCGTCCCGGGTTTAATGGGGGGATTGTCATGGCAGCAATGGCGGGAGGTGTGGGTATCCGTTTTGAAAAACCGGGTGTGTATACAATTGGTGATGGTGAACGGACACTTGACGAGGGTGGAGCCGACATTCTTGAGGCAACAAGGATGGTGACCCTGATGTTTGCACTGATTGCTGTGGGTACTCTGTTTTTATTGGGATCGTTGATCAATAGTACCGGCATATGAAACTCGAGGAACTGAGATTCGGTACCGAGCTCCTCAAGCGCGGCTTTGCATCCATGCAGAAAGGGGGCGTTATCATGGATGTCGTGAACGCTGAGCAGGCAAAGATAGCAGAGGATGCCGGGGCCGTTGCAGTCATGTCTCTGGAGCGGGTGCCTTCAGATATCCGGAAGATGGGCGGCGTTGCCCGTATGGCAGATCCCCAGAAGGTTACCGAGATTATCGAAGCGGTATCCATTCCGGTGATGGGCAAAGTGCGGATCGGTCACTTTGTCGAGGCACAGGTGCTCGAAACGCTCGGCGTCGATATGATCGACGAGAGCGAAGTCCTGACACCGGCAGACGAGCAATACCATATCGATAAGAAACTGTTCAAGGTCCCCTTCGTCTGCGGAGCCCGCGATCTCGGCGAGGCGTTGCGCCGGATCAATGAAGGAGCCGCCATGATCCGGACCAAGGGCGAGGCCGGAACCGGAAATGTTGTTGAGGCTGTGCGTCACATGCGAAATATCATGGGAGAGATCCGCATGCTCAAGGGAATGGACAAGCAGGAGATGACCGATTATGCCCGGGATATTGAAGCCCCGGCAGAACTGGTCATCGAATGTGCCGGGCGCGGGAGACTTCCCGTTGTGAATTTCTCCGCAGGAGGAATTGCCACACCATCAGATGCCGCAATGATGATGCAGCTGGGAGCTGACGGTGTGTTTGTCGGGTCCGGTATTTTCAAGTCCACCAATCCTGAACTGATGGCAAAGGCGATTGTCGAAGCCGTCAACCACTTCAATGAACCCGAGGTTATTGCCCGGGTGAGCCGCGGGCTCGGCGATGCAATGCCCGGTCTCGATATCCACACCCTCAGGGATGATGAGGTGCTGCAGACCCGTGGACGTTAAGATAGGAGTACTCGCACTCCAGGGGAACGTGAGCGAGCACATCGAGGCGTTCGTGCTCGCGCTCGATCGTCTCGGTTATGGTGGAACTTCTGAAGTTGTCACTGTACGGAATCCCACCGAACTGGAAGGCTGCCATGCATTGGCCCTCCCGGGCGGGGAATCGACCACCATCTCCCGGCTCATCGATAAGAATCATCTCTATGAGCCGATCCGGAATTTCTCCGGTGGTATTTTTGCAACATGCGCCGGTATGGTGCTGGTTGCAACCCATGTAGACGATGCCCGCATTCATACACTAGGTCTTATCGATATGACGGTAGACCGGAACGCATTCGGCCGGCAGCGGGAATCGTTTGAAACGGATATTCCCCTTACCGGTATTGACGGTGGGCTGTTCCATGCAATTTTCATCCGGGCACCGGTAGCAACTCAGGCAGGTGCCGGTGTTACGGTGTTATCCCGGCTGGATCAGGGAATTGTCGCTGCTGAACGGGGAAAGCACATGGCCCTGTCATTCCACCCGGAACTTGGGGGGGATACCCGGCTGCATGAACGATTTTTGAAAAAGAATGGCATTTAACCGCGTTTCCCCGGTTTACCCCTTTTTTGGTAGGTTAACTATCGAATTAGCATGAATATTTATTATCCCGCGCGTAGCACGTACCATAATGACTATCAGAAAAACGCGCCGGAAGAATGCTGAAAAACCATTTCATGAAGCGGTAACCGATCTGCTCTTCTCGTCAATGGCAAACCATGAGGATTTTGTTCTGACCTATGAGGTCAACCCTTCCACTAATAAAAAGGAAATTCATGTGATGTCCGGGAAATTAATATCCTCCGATCTGCTGGGGAAGCTCAAGGAACATGTCGCACAGCAGCTGGACGATGGGAGCGGACACCATATCCGGCAGATGGAATAAGGAAAAAATCTTTTTTTTACCGATTATTATCACGGGACTGTGCCCGTGAGCCCCTTCTCTGCACTGCAAGAGGGGAGTGATCTCTCTTGTCGGATCACCAATCCTTCATCATAGCCACTGCCTTTAGTTCCTTGGGCATCAGCTCGATCGCATACCGCAACGCTGTCCGGGGCATCGCCTTCTTGTTTCGCATCACGTAATCGTACACCACTTTCTGGTGCTTTCGGCTCGCTTCCTTAAGCAGCCATCCGTAACCTTTCTGCACAATATCGTCCTTATCTGTCAGTAAAAGGTCGGCAATCTCAATAGATTCTTTGAGGAACTTCCCGTGTTTAGCCGGAACGATCAACGAGACTGCCGCCGCCCGCCGCATCCAGCGGTTCTCCGATTGTGTCCAGTTTTTCAGTTCTTCGATAAACTCCGGGAATTGTTCGATAAAATCCCCCATCGTATGGTTGCAGAACCCGTCGCAGGAAGCCCAGTTGGTTATGTACGTCTCAATCCAGTGCCGGAAGATCCCCAGATCTCCCCGTTCATATCTCCCCGAGAGAGCGTGCGCCCAGTTCGAGACGATGAAGGACTCCTCGATGTAACCAGACTGGTATAACTCTTCACAGAGAGCGAATATCTCCGGTTTTGGCCGCCCTTTAACCTCTTTCCAGTATTTCTTCGCAATCGCAATCACGGTTGCTGTTTTTATGCCATGGCACCGGATCTCTTCCTTGAAGAACCGCTGCGAGGTCTTCCGTATCTCAGGGTCCGCGTGACTTTCGAGTTCTTGCCGTATAAGAGTAATTATCGGGTCCATGCAGAGAGGTAAGCGAGTATGCGGGATAATTGATGTGGCATGCGGGAGGTGAAAATGACCGTCCACCGGAGCTGCTGACATTCCGTTCGGATTTCAATATGCAGATATTTCCTAAAAAACGGATTCTTTCCGGGATGACCCCCCGGCACCCATCCACTATTTCTTCTTTTTCCCGGTTTTTGTCGGGCACTCGTACGAGGATGCCTCCTCGATACCAAGATAGTGGGCACCCCAGTTGCAGAGAGCCACCATGATAGGCAGCAGGGTCTTGCCGAAATCAGTGATGGCATATTCCACCCGTGGCGGTACTTCGGGGTAGATTGTCCGCTTAATGACACCATCATTCTCGAGCTCACGGAGCTGCTTGGTGAGCATCTTGGCATTGACTCCCGGCAATCCTTTCTGCAGTTCGCCGAAGCGTACAACATTATCCCCAAGATGCCAGAGGATGAGCGGCTTCCACTTGCCACCGATAACATCCAGTGCCGCCTCTACCGGGCAATGGTAGGTCTTCCCGTTTTTACTGTAGGTCATGGTTACTCCAATGAAAGTATGTTACCTTATTTACTGTATTTCCTATATATTCACTTAAGGCTGAATTTATCATAATGAACCAGATTACCCTTGCAGAAGAATAGTATGTGTTCTATCTGCTTATGGATATCTGTCAGGATACTCCGCATTCAGCGGAGAGTGAGGAAAAACCTATGGATAAGATACAGATTGGACAGAACTTTTTCATACCAATGCCCGTTGTTCTCGTGGGAACACAGGTGAATGGGAAAGACAACTTCATGACCGTGGGCTGGTGTGCCCGGGCCAACGCGAATCCCCCGATGATAGCCTGCGGGATCGGAAATCATCATTACACACCGAAGGGGATCGCAGAGACAAAGACGTTCTCGGTAAACATCCCCTCTTCGGCCCTGCTCGAAAAAACCGATTACTGCGGTCTCGTATCCGGTGAGAAGACCGACAAGTCCCATGTTTTTGATGTCTTCTACGGATCGCTCAAGACCGCGCCGATGATCAGGGAATGCCCGGTCTCACTCGAATGCCGGCTTGTCCAGGCCGTTCCCCTGCCCACCAACACGCTCTTTATCGGCGAGATTACCGGGGTGTATGCCGATGGCTGCGTGGTAAAGGACGGGAAGCCGGACTTCCCGGCGATCGACCCGCTCTTCCTCACCATGCCCGACAACCGCTACTGGACTCTCGGGAAACATGTCGGGGATGCCTGGAGTGCCGGAAAGGATCTGGTACAGCAGTCACAGAAATGTATACCAAAGGATGGTGAATGATGGCAACGATACTCGTGGATCAGGATCTTTGCACCCGGTGCGGGATCTGCTCAGTTGTCTGCCCGGTGGCGATTGTCTCCCCCGCAGATGAGAATACCCTGCCCGCCGTAAACGATGCTGCTGCCGCCAGGTGTATCCAGTGCGGGCACTGCGAGATCTCATGCCCCTCGCAGGCGCTTCTCTTAAATATCCGCCCGGACGAGAAAGTCCCCCTGCCGGCCGGTGCCGGTACGATCTCTCCTGATGACCTGGCATTCTACCTGAAGAAACGGCGGTCCGTGCGGCATTTCACGAAGGATCCCGTACCAAAGGAAAAGATCGGGCAGTTGCTCGATATCGTCCGGTATGCAGCGAGCGGAAGTAACGGACAGCCAGTACAGTGGATTGTTGTACACGATCCAAAAAAGGTAAAAACGATCGCCGGGCTGACTGTCGAGTGGATGAAGACCCTCCTGAATTCCAGTCACCCGATGAGCGGCTATGTACCGATGTTTATCGGTGCCTGGGAGAGCGGGAACGATGTCATCTGCCGGGGCGCCCCGCACCTGCTCTTTGCCCATATCCCGGAGGATAATCCCGTTGCACCCGTTGATGCGATCATCGCCCTCACGCATTTCGATATCGCTGCCCCTGCGTTTGGTATCGGCACCTGCTGGGCCGGCTTTGTGGCGGCTGCAGCCATGTCCTATGAGCCGCTCCAGAAGGAGCTCGACCTGCCTGCAGGACGGAAGATTGCCTACGCGATGATGTTTGGTCACCCGCAGTACAAGACCTACGGGATCCCCCGGAGAAAACCCCTCGAAGTGACGTGGCAGTAAAGCTCCGGACCTGAGAAACCAAAAAGAGAACCCGAAAGAAGGAACACGATCATGAAAGTACTTGCATTCAATGGAAGCCCCCGGAAGAAGTGGAATACCGCAATGCTGCTCCAGAACGCCCTCGACGGCGCCGCATCCCAGGGTGCGGAAACAGAACTCATCCATCTCTATGATATGGATTTCAAGGGATGTACCAGTTGTTTTGCCTGCAAGCTGAAGGGTGGGAAGAGCTATGGGAAATGTGCCATGCAGGACGGGCTGACCCCGGTCCTTGAAACGATACCGGAGGCAGATGCCCTGATCCTCGGCTCCCCGATCTATTTCGGCACCGTAACCGGGGAGATGCGGTGTTTCATGGAGCGGCTCTTGTTCCCGTACCTCGAGTACACCAGCCCCCCCTCGTCCCTTTTCAACGGGATGATCCGGTCCGCGTTCATATACACGATGAACGTCTCGGAACGGCAGATGAAGGAGTACCACTATACCGTGCATACCGGGCTGAACGAGAGCATTCTTAACCGCACGTTCGGGCACGCCGAATCGCTTTTCTCGTGTGAGACCCTCCAGTTCGAGGACTACGACAAAGTCGTATTCAGTTATTTTGACCCGGAGGAACGGAAGGAACGGCGCAGGACGGTCTTCCCGCAGGACTGCAAACGGGCGTTCGAGCTGGGAGCACGGCTGGCACAACCGTGACAAAGCAACCCTGAAGGGTCACCGGGAAGAAAGAATGACCCTCCCATTCCAACGAGAGAAGCGAAGGAAGGTCAGAATCGTTAACAATGTTGAGGAATATTCCTTATGCAGGAGAGGTAACAGCGTGAGTGAATTTGTCAAAGCTTCCCGCACTTCTGACCTCGCAGAAGGGGGCCTGAAAAGAGTTACCGTCGGCGGCACCGGAATTCTCCTCGCACAGGCAAACGGGCAGTACTATGCAACCGGGCTGCTCTGCCCCCATCTCGAAGCCGACTTGTCCGAGGGGACTCTCAACGGCACGATCCTCACCTGCCCGATGCACAGCTCCCAATTCGACCTGCGGGACGGGCGGGTGGTGCGCTGGACCAACCTGGAAGGCACGATCCTCGCGTATGCCAAAAAAACCCGTCCACCCCGGCCCCTGAAGTGCTACGAGGTCCGGGTCGAGGGCGACACGATCTTCATCGGGCTTCCCTGATGAGCCGGCCCCAAAGATGCCGTCAGAAGATGGGTGAATAAAAAAAATATGATGGTCGCAGGCAGCAGGTCGGTTTTTCTGCCCGTTCCCGGTAATCATGCGACCGGCAGGGAGAAGTGGACCTGCTCGAAGAGCCTGCGGCCACCCAGGTAATCGGCTGCCATGTCGCAACCTCTCCCGGCAGGGAGACCTTTTTGAACTTCGCACCAGCATGAATATTCTGGGCATCAAAAACAAACGCATGCCGAACAAAGGATAGTAAAACCCCCATCTTAAAATTTTGTCAAAAAGGACACGAGGTCACTTTTACATTATAACAAGGAACCCCCCATGGGGATCCCTGCCACCCGCGTGAAAAATGAGCCACCCCCCTTTCATGTCCAGGAGGGGGTACCCCCACCCCTTCCCAAAATGTCTCCGGCGTGAGTAAGGTGATTTTTGTCACATGTACATGTGATAATAGCATGTACATGCTACAATAACATGTACATGTTACCCGCGTTTTCGCGGTTTGATCTCTGCGAGCTGTAAAGCCAGGGCTCCTGATGGGGTAATGGTGTAGTAATTTTCCTTCCGGTTGCTGTCCGGATTCGGGAATTCTCGTACCAGATCCAAAGCGACCATGGTCCTGAGGATATTCGAAAAGGTCCCCTGGCTTAGCGTGTGCATTACTGCCTTCTTTCCGGTGTAAAGGTCCGTCTTGCCCATCGTGTTCTCGGCAATCTTCACCCCCTTCTTCCGCGTGGGAATATAGGCCGCAGAGAGCTGGTTGAAGAGATATGATCGCGGTACGACCCTCAGCGGGTGATCCTGCTTCCCCGGGGTGTTGTACAGCGTCTGGAGGATCTTGATGTAATTCGGATTTGCCGCAACATTCTCCGCAGGGGTCTTTGGCACCGCGAGTTTCGCACCGGCTGCCGCACCCTTTCGTTCAGCAAACGTGTAGTACGCATCTCCCTGCACCCAGAGCGAGAGTGTGAACAGGGCCATGCACATATCCTTTGAGCCTGCCGAGAGATCGAACGAGATTCTCGCATCCGGGTGCTCTTTTCTGATCTTCAGGATCGCGTCGCGGGCGGTGACATCTGCCGGGGGGCTGACGTACACGAGCAGGGCAGGAATCTTCAGGGAAGCGGCCAGGGCCCTGACCTGGTTCACCGCTTCCCGGGCAGTGTCTTTCTGCTTCCGGAGTGCCTCGGCGTCCCGGGCGCTGTTGGAATAGAGTTCGATATCGGCAAATACGAAGGTATGCGTGATATCGGGGTTGCCCCGCAGGGTTGCGGCGTAGGCTGAGTAACTGGTCTCCCCTGCGGTGATGATATGGACGTGCTCCGGCCGGGTCATGATCAGCGTCCGGAGTGGTATGATAAATGGTTGCTGGAAGAACAGGAGGCTTCCCGGGCAATGTTTATTCCTGAGGGTTTTTCCATTTCAAAAGGGAGTCGCCTCACCGGAGTAGAACTGAAAATTCTCACCTGGTGTAACATCTGCCCTTTAGTGATACCGACTCTAAAAAAATAACTGCTTCTTTAGCCCGAGCATCTTCCGTATCTTTCCCCAGAGCGATAATGCCGGCTGCCTGCAGAATGGCAGCATACCTTTTGCCTCTCGGAAGGACTCGCATTCGTCACAGAGCGTATACCGTTTGCATGTTGTCTTCGGGCAGGGGCAGTCTTTTCGGATGGTCGGGGACATTTATGTTCAACCTGAAACGGGCAGCGGCTTAATGGTTTTGTGAAAAGCGGTATTCAGCCCCGGACAAGACCCCAAGGTTCATGCTATATCGTGATCCTGTCTCTGTATGGAAATACCGGTTGTATATCCTATTGTCAGCCTGTGTGGGGCAGTTCTTGGTATTGTCGGGGCAGCCCTCATTATCTACGGGGGATTTAAGGCGGTCATAAAGGTCATTTTTCTGGAACTCTCAAAACCGGTATTTACCTATAACCAGATCCGGCGTGAATTCACTGACAAGATCGTCTTCGGGCTCGAATTCCTCATCGCAGCCGACATTCTTGCCACCCTGCTCTCCCCCAGCCAGCAGGATCTCATCAACCTTGCTGTGGTAGTCGTGATCAGGACAATCCTGGGGTATTTCCTCTCAAAAGAGGCAGCGGAATTCAATCTCCAGTAACTCCTGAATCTCCGATTTTTTGTTAAACCGTACGATGGCAAAACAACCGGTCAGAATCCCATCTTTCCCGGCAGATCGCGCGACCATGCAGCAATTGCATCCCAGTCGCGGAAATCACCCATGGGAATCTTACCCATCTCCAGGAACTTCCGCATCACAAAGTTTACCGTCGAGGGATCGAGCTTTCCGGCAAACAGGACCGATGATACGGGAGTCAGCGGTTCAAGGGATTTTTTCAAGGCAACCATTGCCATCTCAACAGAACCCGGCTCCGGGCTCTTCGGTGCAATACCAACAGCAAACGCGGCGACCGGCAGTTTCAGGAGATGTTCTCGGTTTTTCCTGATAAACTTCCCGACAGCTCCATCGACACTCCCCATATAGAGCGGCCCGCCGATTACAACGGCTGAATAAGCCACGAGCGAGGATATGGTTTTAATCTCGGTAACATCAACAGTAAGACCTGCGTTTGTCAGTTCCTTTCCGATTGCCTGGGCAATTTCCGCTGTTGACCCGTTCCGTGTTGCATATGCGACAAGAACCCGTGCCGGCATGATGATCACTAACGGATATAGACTGCTCTGCAATAAATATTCAGGCCCTGGTGCAAAAGGCGATAAGACTTAAGGAAATAAACACGATTCTAGTACAGTGTAACGAGGTAAAATCCATGGCCACCGATCCCGTATGTCTGATGATAATTGATGAAGAAGATGCGAAAATTACCAGCACCCATAAAAACCAGAAATACTACTTCTGCTGCAACTGGTGCAAGAAGCAGTTCGATGAGAACCCGAAGCGATACTCCCGGATCTCCAATGATGTCAGTGTCAACCTGAAAGAAGTGAGATAATCGGAATTGACCTGGTAACAACTCTTTCGGAGGCGGATAACCGTTTCCGTATCCCGGTGTGAAATCTCCCTTGGGAAGTACCGGGTGCGGGGATCGTTTTGAGGCCGCGAATGCAGATACAGATAAAATAATCCAAAGGCCAATTTAGGTCAGACCTATTGGGAACGTATATGAAACCTGAAGATGATCCCTGGTTAAAAAATGCTCATAAAAATGCAGAACACATAGACCGGGAGATAAAGAAATTATCACTGTTAACCAGTCCGATCCGGGAAAACCGTCCGATTATAACTAAATACCAGGATTTCTGGAACCAGGCAAAACTGATCACCGGGTTATTCAAGGATCTTAAACCGCTTGCCCAGACCGATCGGGATCTGCTCTGGAAACAGTTCAATGCCCACTGCGGGGAAGTCAAGGAGAAACAAAAAGCCGAGTACGGATCGTTGGAATCCTTATCCCAGGGCCATTTCAATGAAATTATGAAGGTTACCGAGCTGGCACAAATCCCCGCTGGCATAAAGGTTTTAGAGGTCCACGAACTGGTAGAAAAAGGGCAGGCACTTAAAAATGCCGGTGATCTGTTGGGGAAATTCAAACACGAGATGATTGCAAAACACAAAAAAGCCGGTTTTGACCACATCCAGAAGATACGGAAAACCCACGATGCGGCATGGCTTACCGTAAAAGCGGGGAAGCCCTCCCGGCAACAGTCGGAAACGGAGTCTCGTGTGCGGAAGAATCTCGAAGCTAATTATGAGCGGTACCGGAAAGCTGCGAGCGCCCTGGAGAATTTCCAGATTGGCAGGGGTCATATCCTGACCTTTCTTGCAACCTGTGAGAATCCTGAGAAGGCAGCACAGGCAAAAGCCCAACTCGCGGAAACCGAAGCCCGGATCAGGGATATCGAGGAGGGGATCCGGAAATTGAAAAAATGGATTGCCGAAGATGAGCGAACGCTGAAGGAACAGTAACCTCTTTTTTATTGTGCCCGTTCGTGATCATACAGTATTTTAACGGTTTTTCCTGTCAACTTCATTTATAGTTCCGCTTGTCTCTCCCCATCCAGAGGATCACAGGAGACCGGGTGGGCTGGCGACACCCCGTTTTTTCATCCGGGCTGAATATACGAATAATGCCAGCTCTCCGTCTGGAGTAATGCTGTAGAGTTTTTCTTGTTCATTGTCCGGATCAGGCTCCTCCTGGATTAGGTTCCAACGGATCAGGGATGCAATAAGCCGTGAAAAGACTGACAGAGAAAGATCCTGTCCTGTGTCTTTCTTCGTCGAATCCCAAACCGGGATCTGCCATGCTTTTGTCTCGTTGAACAGTGTCTCTTTCGGCACCAGAGTACTCCCTCTCTTCCCGCGTTCCTGTCCCCGGAAGAGAATGGTGAGGATTACGAGGTAGTACGGATCGGCCGGCAGGTTTTTTATGGGTAGTGTGGGAACCGGCACTCTTCGCGGGGGGGAATTTCCGAATGCATAATATGAGTCGCCTTCAACCCACAACGACATCGAGAACAGGCCCATCGAAAGACGTTTTGATCCAGCAGAGATATCAAACGAGTACCGGGCTTCCGGATGGTCGCTGAAAATACCGAGAACCGGATCACGAATCGAGTCAAACGCTGCCGCATCGATAAAGACCAGTGCACAGGATATCTTACGGGAAAGGGAGATTGTATTTACTTCATCAATCGCGTCGCGGATGGTACACTTCCACGTCCTTTTCTGGGCATCATCCCGAGTCGAGTTGGTGTAGACCTCTTTTTCAGCAAAGATGAATGTGTGCGTGACCGACCGGAGATCCTTAAGAACAGCAGGATAGGTTTTATGGATACTATCACCTGCGCTGATAATGAGGATGTGTTCCTGCGGATCCATGAGTAGTATCCGGCATTGGATGATAAATGATTGTCTTGGTACCTGAGACGGCAGTTCCTGAAAATCTGACAGGAATAAAAAAAAGTTTTTTTAAATAAAGAGCGGCGCGAGCACGAGCGTCAGGGTCGCAAGGAGCTTGATGAGCACGTGGAGCGACGGGCCGGCAGTGTCCTTGAACGGGTCGCCGACTGTATCCCCGATGACGGCTGCCTTGTGGGCCTCGCTCTTCTTGCCGCCATGGACACCGGTCTCGATGTATTTCTTGGCATTGTCCCATGCACCACCACTGTTGTTGAGGATGAGTGCCATCAGGATACCGGTGATGGTTG